>JAYVXL010000483.1:0-5225 GCA_043785185.1 Myxococcales bacterium | reverse complement strand
CGAACTGCCCCTTGTCGAAGCTCGCCTGCTCGAACGCGCCCGAGCCGCTGTCGCCGTCGCAGACGCCGTCGCCGGTGAGGAACTCGTTCGCGGTGCCGCCGAACGCGAGCTTCGGATCGCAGTCGATGGCAGCGTCGCCGGGGACGCATTGGATCGCGACGCCCGCGCGGAGGCGCCGCGTGCCTTCGGTGTTCGTTCCCGGCGACGTCGTCCCATAGCCGATCGCCGTCGCGCGGAGGCTCGGGTAGCGCGCGCGATCGGTGAGCGGGTATTGGACGGCGGGTGTGGCGGGCGTGGCCTCGCCGGCGGCGACCACGTCGGCGAGGAGGAGGAGCGCGAGATCGCCGCCGCAGAGCTCCTTCGCGTCCGGCGTGCGGATCGCCGCCACGCGGTGCCAGCCTTCGGTCTTCTGGTAAAGGCTCGGGTTCGTCGTGATGTAGTACTGGTCCGGCGACGTATAGAGGTGGTCCGTCCACGTCGCGCCGGAGCAGCCCGTGTGCGACGTCGCGTCGTCGACGCAGTGGCGCGCGGTCAAGACGAGGTTCGGCGCGATGAGCGTGCCCGAGCACACGAGCTGGCACTGCCCTGGGCCCGTCGCGTTTCCGCAGACGCCGACCGCGAAGGGATGCGCGGGATCGACCTGCCCGCCCTGAAGCGCGCTCACGGCGCGGCCTTCACGCGTCGCGCCGCCTTCGCCGCGGTCCGGCGTCCCGCACGCGACCGCGACGCCGAGCCACGCGAACGCCAGACGCCAGCTCACTCCGTTACCGTAGCAGGTGAGAAACTTGGCCCCACCCGCGCCTCCGTGGCCTCCTCGCCCTTAGCCAACCGGAGGCGATCCCCATGCGAAACCGAGCTCTCGTCGTTGCCGCGCACGCGGCCATCCTGCTCTTGGGCCTGAGCGCGCGCGCGTACGCGCAGGACGGTCAAGCCGGCGGAACGGTGTCCACGTCCACGCCGCCCGTCGTCACGTCCACCGGCGGCGGATCGGCCGCCGCGGTCGGCGGCGGCACGTCGGCGCCCGGCGTTAAGATCGACGACAACACGCCCGACCACGAGCGCTACATCGGCCGCTTCGCGGTCGGCTACTTCGGCGTCTCGCAGCTGCCGATCGCGGCGGCCGGGCCGAACCCCAACGGCGGGCTCGCGCAGGACAACGTCAGCGCGCCGGTCATCGGCGTCCGCTACTGGCTGACCCGCATGATCGGCATCGACGGCGGGCTCGGGCTCGGCGTCTCGGGCGGAACCGCCGAGCTCGTCAACGGCGGCACGACGACGTCGAACGACCACGTGAGCAAGTTCGGCTTCGCGCTTCACGGCGGCGTCCCCATCGCGCTCGCGCACGGCAAGCACTACACGTTCCTCGCGATCCCCGAGCTCAACGTCGGCTTCGCCACCGGAACGATCAAGACCCCCAACGCCCCCGACGTCGACCTCTCGGGGTTCCGGCTGGATCTCGGCGGCCGCGTCGGAGCCGAGATCCACTTCGGCTTCATCGGCATCCCCGAGCTGTCGCTCGAAGGCACGGTCGGCCTCGCCGTGCACCGCACCGCTTACAAAGCCAAGACGACCCAGGGCAACGGCGCCGCGCTCAGCCAGTCCGATGGCACCACGTCGTTCGGCACGAACGTCCAGAGCGATCCGTGGGCGCTCTTCGTGAACAACATCTCGGCGTTCTACTACTTCTGAACGCCGCGCTATACTCCGGGAAGGAGCACATGATGGCCCGTTCCGCGATCGTCCTCAGCCTGCCCGCCACCCTCCTCGTGCTCGCGTGCGGTGGCGGCTCGGCCGGCACCGGCACCGAACCGCCCGTCCTCGAGCGCGCCGCGAAGGGGCCCGACGCGCCGGCGGGCGGGCGAGAGCCGTCGGGTGCCGGCCGCGAGGCCCCGCCTTCGTCGCAGAATCCGCCGCCGCCGTCGTCGGACCCGCCCCCGGGCGGGCCCACGCCGGTCGTGCAGTGCTTCCACTGCGACGCGGACTATTCGTGCAGCGGCTCGCTGCGCGGGCTGCCCACGCAGGTGCAGCTCTCCTCCAAGACGAAGAACGGGGTCTGCCTCGTTCAAAATGCGGACAAGGACGTCGTCGTCATCGCGTGCGACGGCAAAATCCTGAAGGACGGCGTCGCCGCGGGAACGTGGGCGCCGACCAAGGGCGGCTACGCGATCACGTTCGAGGGCGACACGCTCTCCTGCATCCCGGCGCCGCAGCCCACACCCGGCACGAGGTAAATCCGCCGATGCGCTTCGCCCGCGCCCTCGTCGATGGCGTGCCGACCTACGTCCGCCTCGAGGGCGACCGCGCGCAGCCGCTCGCCGATGCCCCGTGGCGCTCGCGCGAGGCGCGCGGCGCCCCGCGCGCGTTCGACGCGGGCACGCTCCTCTGCCCGGTCGCGCCGTCGAAGATCATCTGCATCGGCCGCAACTACGCCGCGCACGCGCGCGAGCTCGGCAACGAGCCGCCGAAGGAGCCGCTCCTCTTCTTCAAGCCGCCGAGCGCGCTCATCGGCCCGGGGGGCGCTGTCGTCATCCCGCCGCGCGAGCTGACCGAGAAGGTCGAGCACGAGGCGGAGCTCGGCGTCGTCCTCGGCGCGGGCGGTCGCAACGTCGCGGCCGCGGACGCGATGAAGCTCGTCCTCGGCTACACGTGCGCGCTCGACATTACCGCGCGCGATCTGCAGAAAAAGGACGGCCAGTGGACGCGCGCGAAGGGCTTCGACACGTTCTGCCCCGTCGGTCCGTGGATCGAGACCGACCTCGCGCCGCACGAGAGCCGCGTCACCTGCCGCGTCAACGGCGCCGTCCGTCAGGACGCGCCTACGAGCGACATGATCTTCGACGTGCCGACGCTCCTCGCGTACATCAGCCGGGTGATGACGCTCGAGGCGGGCGACCTCATCGTGACCGGCACGCCCGAGGGCGTGGGGCCGATCGCTCCGGGCGACGCGCTCGAGGCCGAGGTGCAGGGCGTCGGCGTGCTGTCCGTCCACGTCAAATGAGCCGCGGCGCGTGGCGCGTGCCGGCGCTCGTGCTCGCCGCGTCGGCGCTCGCGCTCGTCGCCTTCGTTCGCGCGCGCAAGGGCGGGCTGGGTGACCTCGTCGGCAATTACGTGCAGTGTGCACCTGGATTCGTCCGCCGCGCGGCGCGGTGTATGCCCGAGGGCTGCCCGCCGCCGCTCGCCTTGACGCCGCGCGGGTGCGACGCGCCGCCGGCGCGCGTGCGGGTGCCCGACACCGAGCTCACGGTCGGTCCGTCGGACTGGGAGGCCGAGGGGCGCGTCGTCGCCCGCACGGTCAAGGTCCGCGCGTTCGACCTCGACGCGTTCGAGGTCACCGTCGGCGCGTTCGAGCCGCAGGCGACCGCGGACCTCGCACGCGCCGCGCGCGGGATGACCCGCGCGGCGGCGGAGGCGTTCTGCGAGGCGCGCGGGGGTCGGCTGCCCACCGACGACGAGTGGCTCGCGGCCGCCGCCGGGGCGAGCGCGGCCCGGTACCCGTGGGGCGCGACCGGCGCCGTGTGCCGCCGCGCCGCGTGGGGCCTGGTCGCCGGGCCGTGCGCGACCGGGGCCGACGGGCCGGACACCGTCGGCGCGCACAACGAAGGGGACACGCCCGGGCGCGTGCACGATCTGGCGGGAAACGTGGCCGAGTGGGTCTCCGGCGCGACCGGGGTAGCGGGCGGCCGCCGCTTCGCGTACGCCCGCGGCGGCTCGTTCGCGACCGCGCTGGCGACCGAGATCCGCACCTGGTCGCGCCTCGAGCTCGACGCCGACCAACCCGACCCGCGGGTCGGCTTTCGCTGCGCGTACGACGCGCCCCCCTGAACGCGAGGGGGTGCTTGATTTCAACCCCGAAGTGCTAGGATGGGCGGTCCTATGACGTGCGCGGTGCTGTGCATCGGGACGGAGCTCACCCGGGGAGAGCTCGTCAACACCAACGCGGCCTGGCTCGCCTCGTCGCTGACCGACGAAGGCTTCGAGGTCATCGAGGACGTCGTCATCGACGACGATCGCGCGCGCATCGTCGCGACGCTCGGCAGGCTCGCCAAGTCCGTGCGCATGATCGTGTGCACCGGCGGGCTCGGGCCGACGACGGACGATCTGACGACCGAGGCCGTCGCCGCGTCGCTCGGCGTGCGCCTGGTTCGGGACGAGGCCTCGCTCGAGGCGATTCGCCGCCGCTTCGAGAAGTTCGGGCGCACGATGAGCGACTCGAACGCGAAGCAAGCCGACTTCCCCGAAGGGGCGGAGATCCTGCCGAACCCGGTCGGCACGGCGCCGGGCTTCTGCGTGACCCTCGGCGAGTGCCGCGCGTTCTTCATGCCCGGCGTCCCGCGCGAGATGAAGAAGATGTTCGACGAGCAGGTCGTCCCGCGCGTGCGCTCGCTCGCGCCGCGCACGAGCTACCAGCTGCGCCTGCGCACGTTCGGCCTGCCGGAGAGCCAGGTCGGCGAGCGCCTCGCGGGCGTCGAGGCCGCGTTTCCGGGCATCACCGTCGGCTACCGCGCGCACTTTCCGGAGATCGAGGTGAAGGTCCTCGCGCGCGCATCGCAGCCGGCGCTCGCGCGCGATCTGTGCGAGCGCGCGACGGTCGACGTGAGGATGCGCCTCGCCGACGTCATCTACGGCGAAGGTGAGGACACGTTCGCCGGCGTCGTCGGCCGCCAGCTCCGAACGCGCGGCTATACGCTCGCCATCGCCGAGTCGTGCACGGGCGGCCTCGTCGGCCACATGCTCACGCGCGAGCCTGGCGCGAGCGAGTTCTTGCTCGTCGACGCGGTGACGTACGCCAACAGCGCCAAGACGCGCATCCTCGGCGTGGAAGAGGACGCGCTGCGCGGCCACGGCGCCGTCAGCCCCGAGGTCGCCGCGGCGATGGCCGAGGGCGTCAAGCGCGTCTCCGGCGCCGACATCGCGCTCGCGCTCACCGGCGTCGCCGGCCCCGCCGGCGGCAGCGCGGACAAACCGGTCGGCACCGTCTTCCTCGCCGTCGCCGCCGCGGGCGCGACGACGGTGAAGCAGCGGCACTTCTCCGGCGACCGCACGCAGATCCAGACGCTCGCGGCGTACGCCGGCCTCCACCTCGTGAAGCAGGTCTGCCTGGCGTAGCTCGCGCGCGTCGCGGGTCGTGCGAACCCGCTTCGAGCTTCGCGAGCTCGCTGCGCACGCTCAGCGCTGCGCGGCGATCTCCTTCGTCCACGCCTTCGCGAGCGCGCAGTCGGCCTTCG
>JAYVXL010000482.1:0-5228 GCA_043785185.1 Myxococcales bacterium | reverse complement strand
GCGAAATCGGCGCCGACTCGGCGTCCGCCTCCGCCGGCGGCACGTGGAGCGACGAGGACTCGCCCATCCCCGTCTCGAGCAAGGACCCGACGTGGGGCAAACGCGACGCCCCGGTCACCATCGTCATCTTCTCGGACTTCCAGTGCCCCTTCTGCTCGCGCGGCGAGGCCACGATCGATCAGGTCAAGACGACCTACCAGGACAAGGTCCGCATCGTCTGGAAGAACGAGCCGCTCAGCTTCCACCCGAACGCCAAGCCGGCCGCCGAGGCCGCGCAGGGCGTCTTCACGATGAAGGGGAACGACGGCTTCTGGAAGTTCCACGACCTCGCGTTCAAGAACCAGCAGCAGCTCAGCGAGGACAACTACGTCGCGTGGGCCCAGCAGGCCGGCGTGACGGACATGGCGAAGTTCAAGGCCGGCCTCGCCGCGCACACGTGGGCGGACAAGGTCGACAAGGACCACGCCATCGCGCAGAAGTCCGGCGTCAACGGCACGCCCGCGTTCTTCATCAACGGCTCGCTCCTCTCGGGCGCGCAGCCGTTCGACAAGTTCAAGACCGTCATCGACCAGGAGCTCGACAAGGCCAAGGCGAAGATCGCCGCGGGCACGCCCAAAGACAAGGTCTACGTGGCGATGTCGTCGGAGAACAAGAAGGCCGCCCCCGCCGCACCGAAGGACGAGGAAGAGGGCGACAAGGAAGACACCAAGACGGTCTTCAAGGTCCCCGTCGGCCAGAGCCCGGTGCTCGGCAACCCGAACGCGCTCGTCACGATCGTCGAGTTCAGCGATTTCCAGTGCCCGTACTGCAAGCGCACCGAGGAGCAGCTGAAGAAGATCCGTGAGACCTACGGCGAAAAAGTTCGCTTCGTGTGGAAGGAGGAGCCCCTTCCGTTCCACCCGCGCGCCGAGCCGGCGGCGGAGCTCGGGCGCGCCGCCCGCGCGGAGAAGGGCGACAAGGGCTGGTGGGCCGCGCACGACGCGATGTTCGACTCGCAGCCGAAGCTCGAAGACGCGGATCTCGAGGCGGTCGCCGTCAAGATCGGCATCGACAAGGGCAAGGCCATGGACGCCATCAAGAACCACAAGTTCAAAAAGGAGATCGACGCGGACAGCGAGCTCGCCGACGATCTCCAGGCCAGCGGCACGCCGCACTTCTTCATCAACGGCCGCCGCCTCGTCGGCGCGCAGCCGTTCGAGAAGTTCCAGAAGATCATCGACGAGGAGATCAAGCACGCGCAGGACGTCCTCGCGAAGGGCACCTCGGCGGCGAAGCTCTACGAGGAGCTCGTCAAGGACGGCAAGGGCGCGCCCGAGCCGGAGAAGAAGCAGGTCGCCCCGGCGCAGAACTCGCCGGCGATGGGCAACACGAAGTCGAAGATCATCATCCAGGAGTTCTCGGACTTCCAGTGCCCCTTCTGCTCGCGCGTCGAGGACACCGTCCACCAGGTGATGAAGGAGTACGGCGACAAGGTGCAGCTCCAGTGGCGTAACCTGCCGCTGCCGATGCACGCGGACGCGCCGATGGCGGCGCAGGCGGCCCAAGAGGCCTACAAGCAGAAGGGCGCCGACGCCTTCTGGAAGATGCACGACAAGCTCTACAACGGCCAAAAGGCCCAGGACGGCTTGAAGCGCCAGGCGATCGAGGGCTACGCGCAGGAGCTTGGCCTCAACATGGACAAGTTCAAGACGGCGCTCGACACCGAGTCGCACAAGGCGGAGATCGAGGCCGACAAGAAGGCCGCGAACGACGCGGGCATCTCCGGCACGCCGGCGTTCGTGATCAACGGGTACTACATCAGCGGCGCGCAGCCGTTCCCGAAGTTCAAGAAGCTGATCGAGCGCGCGATGGCCGAGGCCAAGTGACCGCGTGACATGACGATCTGGGGGAATTTCTGCTGGATCGCAGCAATTCGTTAGCTAGCTAACGAATTCTTGGGAGGAGGGCGCGGAGCCGAGGTTCCGCGCCCTTCGCTTTTTTGTAGAGGCCTCTTCATGCGCATACCCGTCGCCATCCCCCTCATCGTTCTCGCCGCGAGCGCATGCGCCGGCGCCAAGCCCCCGCCGCCGCCGGCCAAGACCGCCACCTCGCCGGACGCAAAGGTGACGACGCGGCCCGTCGCCCTCCCCGACACGCCGTCCTCCGCGGACGACGGCAGCGCGGAGACCGACACGCCGATCCCGATCGCCAAAGACGACCCGCGCTGGGGCGACCGCACCGCGCTCGTCACGATCGTCGAGATGAGCGATCTGCAGTGCCCGTACTGCGCGAAGGCCGAAAAAAACGTCGCCCGCCTCCGCGAGAAGTACGGCCCTCACCAGCTGCGCGTCGTCTTCAAACATCACCCGCTCCCCATGCACCCCGAGGCGCGCGCCGCGTCGGAGTGGGCGCAAGGCGCGTGGGCGCTCGGCGGCCCGCAGGCGTTCACCTGCTTCACGCAGAAGGCGTTCGAGGGGCAGCAGACGCTCTCGCAGGACTCGTACGCCGCGTGGGCGCGCGCGTGCGGCGTCGACGCGGACGCGGCCCTGGCGGGCGTCCGCGCGCACCGCTGGTCCGAGGTGATCGACGAGGGCGTCGCGCTCGCGGGCAAGCTCGGGGCGACGGGAACGCCGACGTTCTACGTAAACGGCGCGAAGCTCGCCGGCGCGCAGCCCTTCGAAAAAATGGTCGAGCTCGTCGACGCGCAGCTCGGCATCGCCAAGATGCTCCTCGGCAAGGGCGCGCCGCGCGACAAGCTCTACCTCATCGCCTCGACGGTGAACCACGAGGCCGAGCGAGATCAAGCCGCCGAGGAGGACGAGCCCGCCGAGGACACCAAGACGGTGTTCAAGGTGCCCGTCGGCGCGAGCCCGCAGCGGGGCGCGCCGACGGCGCCGGTCACGATCGTCGTGTTCTCGGACTTCCAGTGCCCCTTCTGCAAGCGCGCGGAGGTGACGCTCGATGACCTGCGCAGCAAGTACGGCGAGCGCCTGCGCATCGTGTGGAAGGACGAGCCGCTCCCCTTCCACCCGCGCGCCGTGCCGGCCGCCGAGCTCGCGCGCGAGGCGCGGGCGCAGAAGGGCGACGCCGGGTTCTGGGCCGCGCACGACGCGCTCTTCGACGCGCAGCCGAAGCTCGAGGACGCCGACTTGGGCGCCGTCGCGAAGAAGCTCGGCCTCGACGCCGCGCGCGTGAAGGATGCCATCGCCAAGCACCGTCACAAGAAGACGCTCGACGCCGACGCCGACCTCGCCGACGCCGTCGACGCCGCGGGCACGCCGCACTTCTTCATCAACGGACGCCGCCTCGTCGGCGCGCAGCCCGCGGCGAAGTTCACGGCGATCATCGACGAGGAGCTCGCGCACGCGGAGCAACTTGCGTCCAAGGGCATCGCGCCGCGCAAGCTCTACGACGAGATGATCAAGGACGGCAAGGGCCCGAAGCCGCTCGAGAAGCGCGCGGTCACCGCCGCGCCGAACGCGCCGTTCCGCGGGCCTTCGGACGCGCCGATCGTCATCCAGGAGTTCAGCGATTTTCAGTGCCCGTTCTGCGCGCGCGCGGAGGCGACGTTGAACGAGCTGCTCAAGGCGTACCCCGGCAAGGTGAAGCTGGTGTGGCGGCAGATGCCGCTCTCGTTCCACGAGAACGCGCACGCCGCCGCCGAGGCGTCGATGGAGGCGTTCGCGCAGAAGGGCAACGCCGGCTTCTGGAAGATGCACGACCTCATGTACGCCGGTCAGAAGGACCTCGCGCGCCCGGCGCTCGACGGCTTCGCGAAGGAGGCGGGCCTCGACGTCGCGCGCATGGACGCGGCGCTCGACAACCGCACGCACAAGGACGCCGTCGACGCGGACGCGAAGCTCGGGAGCGACGCCGGCGCGAACGGCACGCCCGCGTTCTTCATCAACGGGTACTTCCTGAGCGGCGCGCAGCCGCTGCCGAAGTTCCGCCGCGTCGTGGAGCAGGCCCTGGTCGACGCCGCGAAACACTGATACCTGAAGCCAAGCCCGTGCTCGCCCGTCGCGCCCTCCTCGGCCTCGCGGCCTCCGCCGCGTTCGCGTCGCCTTTCACGTTGGCGCGGCGCGCGGGCGCGGTCGAGCACGAGCACCACGTTGGCATCGGCGCGGGGCCGGCGGCGCTGAAGGTCGACGACAAGGGCGGCCTCATGGTCGGCGCCGGCGGCGCGCTGCACTACGCCTACGGCCTCTCCGACGCGTTCAACTTCGTCGCCGAGTACTCGACCGCGATCGTCGCGCTCGACGCGACGATCGACAGCCCGACGACGCCGCACACGCGTCCGAGCACGCTCGACACGGCGGGCGTCGGCGCCGCGTACGTCTTCGACGTCCTGCGCTGGGTCCCGTACGCGTGCGTCATGGCCTCCGGCTCGCTCTTGCACGGCGGCACGCTCGACAAGAGCCTGCTCGCCGGCGGCCTGCAGCTCGGCCTCGGCGTCGACTACAAATTCAGCTTCAGCTGGGCGGCCGGCGTCGCCTACCGCCAGCACATGCTCTTGACGAAGATGAGCACCTATCCGACCTACTCTCAGCTCTTCCTGCGCGTCGAGTACGCGTGGGGGAGATGAGCCGAGGAGCCCCGATGCGCACGCGTTTCCGCCACGCCGCTCTCGCGTCCGCCTCGCTCCTCGTCGCCGCGTGCGGCGCCAAAGAGAAGCCCGCGCTCCCGCCGGAGCCGCCGACGGTCGCCCCCGTCGACGCCGCGATCCCGGGGGACGTCGTCGACCCCAACGCCACCGCCGTGAAGCCCGCCGAGGCGGAGTGGAAGACGCTCGTGGACTTCGACGCGCACGTCCCGAGCAAGCCGGTCGCCAAACCGGAGACGTTCGCCAAGCTCACCGGCGCGACGTACAAGGCGTATCGCAAGACGAAGAAAGAGTGCACCGGCAAGAACGACGCGATCATCTCCGTCGACGGCGGCATGACCGGCGCCTTCACGAAGAAGGACGCCGCTGAGATTCTCTACCTCGTCAGCGTCACGCCGTGCGACGAGAAGAGCGGCGCCGAGCACACGCTCCTCGTCCTTCAGGGTGGCCACGTCGTCGTCAACGAGAAGGTGCCGGAGCGCGAAATCGTCGAAGTGCGCGACGTCGATCAGGACGGCGACAACGAGATCCTCCTCCTCGGCGGATGGCCGCCGCAGATCAAGGCGCGCCTCGTCGACACCGAGGACGGCAAGCTCGAGACGCTCTTCGACTTCGGCGAGATCGCCAAGGGCCGCTGCGAGGGCGG
>JAYVXL010000481.1:0-5230 GCA_043785185.1 Myxococcales bacterium | reverse complement strand
GCGCCCGGTTCGCCGCCGGCCGGGCGCGCATGACCGCGCCGGTCCGCGTAGGCGCCCACGCCCGCGCCCGCGTGCCGTAGCTCGCCGCCGCGCCCGTGAGGCGCGCGCGGGGGCCGGAAGCGTCAGACGCGTCCGAGCGTCCGATGCCTCAGAGACCCGTCACCTCTTTATGGCGCTTCTGCACCCAGCGCAGCTTCACCTGCGCGCGGCCGTGCGGCGGCAGCTTGACTTGCCAGCGCACGAAGCCGTCCTCGTCGGCCTTCGCGCCGTCCGTCGTCTCCTTCGCGTCGAGCGCGATCTGCACCTTTTCGATCTCGGAGACCGGGATCGCCTCCGTCACCGCGACGGTGCGCTCGCGGTCGTCGAGGCTCGAGACGTGCAGCGTGATCTTGTACGTGCGCGTCAGCCAGCTCGAGAGCATGCCCGCTTCATCTTCGATCGTCTCGACGACGCGGCGCGCGCGGACGCCGGGATCGGGCCCCCAGCCGAGCTCGAAGCGCTCCTTCGGCGCCACGAAGAGGACCTGCGTGCGCCCGACGAGGCCGCTCTCCTCGACGAGGTCGACCGGCCCGGCGAGGATCGGCGTCGGCGCGCCGTTCACCTGCGTCGTCTTGCGGACGGCGAGCGTCGACAACGCGGGACACATGACGAGCTCGCTCGCGGCAGGGACCTCGAAGCTCGAGAGCGGGACGCGGTGGGGCCGACCGTCGGTCTCGATCGTCGCCCGCGCGGCGCCGCGCATCACGCGCGCCTCGCCGCCGTCGTCGATGCCCGGCAGCACGCGCGCCGCCGCGGCTTGCTGGCCGAAGCCCGCGGTGTGGATCTCCTCGAGACGCGTCTCGACCACGACCGTGTCCGCCTTGCGCTGCGCGGCGAGCGAGTCGCTCGCGAGGCGCGGCGGCTCGCGGCCGAGCGACGGGCGCTCGGTGGAGAACGCGACGTCCGCGTCCGTCCACGCCTCGCCCGTGTTCTGCCAGACGCACGCGTCGCTCGAGAAGCGCAGCGTGCCGGCGACGAGGCGCGCGGTGTGGGCCGGCCGCCAGCACGCGCCCGGCACGATGTAGTCGAGGCGCAGCGTCGTTTCGCGCGCGGCGGCGCACGAGAGGACGACGACGATCCGCGCCGTCCTTCGCGTCGCGCCCGTCTCGCGCGCCTCGCGCAGCTGGCGGAGGCGCGCGAGCTCCTCGGTCACGCGGCGGTGCTGCTCGGCGATTTCCAGGAACTGCGCGCGCTGCCGGCTCTCGTCGGCTTCGAGCTCGCGCAGCTTCGCCCGCGCTTGCGCGGCGTCGAGCTTGCCCCACGACGCGTCGGTCGCGACGTCGGCGACGAGCTGCGCGATCACGGAGTCGAGGCCCGCGAGCTCCACCTCCATGCGCTTGCGCGCGCGCGCGACGTCCCGCTCCTCGTCCGCCTTGGCGTCGATCTGGGCCTCGATCGCCGCCACGTCCACCGGCCGCTCCGCCTCGCCGTGCAGGCCGCGGCGCTCCACGCGGACGGCGCCGACGGTCACCCCGTCCGAGACCGTCACCTTCAGCGTCTTGTCGACGAGGACGGGCGCGACGCCCTCGACGATGACCTCGCTCGTCCCCGCCGGCAGCTGCACGGCGCCGCGCCGTACGACGTGCGCGCGGTCCTCGCTCACGGTGACGGCGTCGACCTTCGCGTTCACGGTCACCATGTCACGCTTCCCTCCGGTTGCCGCCCGCGAGCTCGTGCTTCGAGGAGAGCTTCACGACGTAGCGCGCCGTGAGCTTCTGCTTCTGCCCTGCCGCGACGGCGACCTGCCAGCGGTAGCCGCCCTCGAGCGTGTCCTCTTGCGTCCACGTGTTCCACGCGGGCTCGGCGGACTCGACGACCACCTCGACGTCCTTCTCGCCCTCCGCGACGCTCGGGACGCGCTCGCGCACCTCGACGTCGACGGGATCGGGCGTGCCGTTGCGGAGCTCGACCTCGATCTCGTGGACGAGCGACAGCCCTCCGCCGAGCAGGCCGGTGGACTTCTCGGCGAACTGCGTGTTGCGGGCGATCTTGATCGCCTGATCGACGCCGAGGCCGAGGCGAATCTTGCCGCGGGGGAGCGTCGGCGGGAGGCGCGTGCTCATGAGGAAGGCGCCCCCTTGGTAGACGTCGATGGGCCCGGGCGGGAGCGCCGCGTCGATCGGGCTCGAGAGCTCCAGCACGCGGAAGACGTCCTGCGTCTCGCGCGGCACGGCGACGTGCGTGACCCGCGCCGGGACGTCGTGCGCGGCGACCGGGAGCACGTGGAACGCGCCGTCGGACGGCACCGTGGCGGGGCCGCTCGCGACGTAGGCGAAGTCGAAATGCGACGGCGCGGCGAGCGGGATGTGGCCGGGCGGCAGGGCCGCGTCGCCGACGGTCGTGTGCTGCATCGCGACGCGGATCACCGCGAGGACGTCGATCGATACGCTCGCGCCGAGCGATTCCATGTAGAGCGACACGGTGCTCGCCGCGATGAGCGCGCCGCGTCCGGCGGTGGACGGCTCGCTCATGCGGAGGCGGCCGTACGCGAGCGCCTCGAGATCGAGCCCGGCGGGCGCCGCGGGCTCTTCGGGCGCGGCCTCCTTCCGGCGCATGCGCATGGGGGCGGCGAGCTGCGGCGGTCCGCCGTAGCCTGCTCCGCCCATCGGCATGGCGGCCGCGCGCGGTGCCGCCGGAGGGGCGCCCGGCGGCATGGGCGGCGTCGCGCTCGCGGTCATGGCGGCGCTCATCGAGCGCCCCGGGGCCGACGGCGCGCGCGTCCTTTCGAACGCCCGCTGCGGCTCCACGGGGGTGTCCGGCGACGGCTCGTACGGGGACCGCACCTGCGTCTCGTCGTCGTCCAGCGATGCCTCGCGGCGGCCGGTGGCGACCTGCGTGGCCGCGTCGTCGTCGATCGACCGCGAGAGGAAGTCCTCGATGTCCTGCCGCGAAGCGCCGGGCGGCCCGAACGCGCGATCGTAATCCGCGTACAGCTCCAGCGCGCCGACGGGAGGCTCGCGCCAACCGCGCGCTGCCTTGCCGCGCTGCGCGCGCCCGATGCGCACGCTCTTCAAGATGGGCAGCTCCGTCCACCGCTCGGCGTCGGCCGTCGAGAGCACGAGCCGCACGCCGCTCCAATCCTCGCCGGTTCGCTGCGCCACCGCGGCGCGCACCGAGAGCTCCGCGCGCTTGCCGCCGGCGCCGACCGCGACCGAGTACGACGGCGACCACCGCGCGCCGGGGACGAGGTATTCGAGGACGAGCCGGCCCTTCGCGCTCCCGTCGAGCGTGACGACGACGCTCTTCCAGAGCTCGTTGTCCTTGGGGTTGCGCGCCGTCGTCGCGCGCGCGACGCGCTCGCGGATCTGCGCGTTTTTCCGCTCGGCGGCGCGCAGCGCGCGTTCGCGCTCGGCGAGCTCCGTCGAGAGTCGCGCCTGTTCTTCGGTGCGCAGCGTGACGAGCGCGCGACGCGCCTCGGTCGGCGAGGGGATGGGCGGCTCGCCCTCTTTGCCCTTCGGTCGCGCCACGATCGCGATGGCCTGCACGCGCGCGATCATCGCGGTCACACGCTCGACCTCCGCGCGCGCCCGCGCGAGCTCCAGCTGCGCGACGATGCGCTCCTCGTCCGTCGGCGCCGCGAGCGCCGGGCTCGCAGGCGGCACCTCCAACGTCACGCGGAGATCGGTCGCGGCCCCCTCCCCTTCGACGCGCGCGCGAACCGAGCCGTCGTCGAGCGCCAGCGGCAGGCGGACGACGCGCACCCGCGACGCGCCGGACGCCGGCAGCTCGGCGATTCGCGTGACGCGCGCGCCCGAGCGAAAGACGGTGACCTCGTGGATGCGCGACTCGAGCGACGTGCTCATGGGGGGCATTGCACGCGCGGAACCGCCCCTGGTCAAGGCCGGCGACCGGAGGCGTCCAGATCGACCGTCTTTCCGCGCCCGAGGGTCACGCGGACGGCGCCCCCTGCCGGCGCGATCGGGACGCGGTCGCGCGTCCGCACGATCCGCGGCGTCGCGCCGAGGGTCACGGGCGAAGCCCACGTCGGCCGGCCGCGCGCGTCGTAGCGCGTGGCGACGACGAAGTCCTCCGCGGCGCCGCCGCCGCCCGCCGGCGCGTCGCCGTACTGGACGAGGACGACCGCGCGCTCGCCGTCGAACGCGATCGACACCGGCGCCGGCGCCCGCCACGGCGCGCCGACATCCGCGCCGCCGCGCCGCCACGCCAGCGTCCCGTCTTCGCGCAGCAGCTGCGCGCGCGCGCCGCCGAGCCACGCGCACACGACGATCCATCCGCGCCCGGGCCAGCGCGCAGCGGAGAGGTCGTCGCACGCGTCGAGCGTCATGATCTGGAAGTCCGCGAACGCCGCGCCGTCCTCTTCCCACACGCGCGCAGCGACGGCTCTGGTGGGCACGTCGTACGCGAAGAGCAGCGCGCCCCCCGGCGCGCGCGCGGCGATCGCCAGGTTCACCGCCGGCGCGATCATGCCGGCCGTCGGTCTCTCCTTCGTCCAGAGGAGGCGGGTCCCGTCGCCGGCGAGGAGGAGCGGATCGCTCTCGTCGCGCGACGACACGAGCGTGAAGCTCCGCCCGCCGGCGGTGCCGACGCGTTGCACCAGGAATGGGCCCGCCGCGGCGCCGAAGTGCTTTTTGACGACGCCCGCGTGGGTGGCGAGGAGCGGGTCGGCGTCGAGGCGCGCGATCTCGGCGCGCTCCGCTTCGCCCGCGGGCGAAGGCGCGCGCGCCTCCGCGTCCGCGTCGGCCTGGGCAGCCGCCGGCCCCGCGGAAGGCGCCGCGGAGGGCGCGCCGGCGTGCGCGTCTCGAGCGGCCACCGGCGCGGCGTCGCTCGAGTCCCCCGCGCCGCGGCTCCGTGCGCACGCCAGGCCAGCTAGGCCAGCCAGGCCAGCCAGCGCAGCCAGGAAGCAACGCCCGAGGACGAGGGAGGCCCGCGACGGGGCTGGCGGTCGACGTCTCACCGGCCGAAGCTTACGACGAACGGCGCGAGGGTTCCGCTCCGCGCGGACGATTGCAGCGAGGCGCGACGGCACATTTCCGTCCTCGTCGTACCGATCGCGCCCGGGCGGTATTCGCCAAATTTCAGAAGCGCGGGACCTGCCATGCCCAAGGCTCGGCTGCTAGGTTCGAGGTGGTTTCGTTGGTGTCGCGATTTTGTCGGAGGAGCGCATGGCGAACGGTACGGACAGCATGGACGACCTCTGGTTCGTGCAACTGCCCAACGGGACGACGCGGGC
>JAYVXL010000480.1:0-5237 GCA_043785185.1 Myxococcales bacterium | reverse complement strand
TCGTACGCCGCGGTCCCGCCACCGTTCGGCGGCGGAGGCGGAGGAGGAGGCGGAGGCGGCGGAGGCGGAGGCGGCGGAGGCGGAGGCGGCGGAGGCGGCGGCTCACCCGCGCCCCCCGGATCGCACGCGCCCGCGGACAGGAACGGCGAGAGGTTCGCCCACTCCGCGGCCGGGGCGCCGTTCGAGGCGGGCTCGAGGCGATAGATGTAGTCGTCGCCCCAGCCCGGGCCGCCGGCCCACCATAGCCAGCCCTGAAGCACGTCGGCGTTCTGCGTGACGAAGCCGAGCATGTCCGTCACCGCCGCGTCGCACGTCGCGCCCGAGCCGCCCGCGAACTCGCCGAGAAAGCCCTTCTTCCCGTTGGCGCGCAGCCACGCGACGAAGCCGGCGAGCCGCTCGCTGCCGACCGTGGGGCTCATGCACGTCCCCTCCACGCCGCCCGCGTTGTTGTCGAAGTACTGGTGCGCCTCGAACAGCGTGTTGTCCGCGCGGTCCGCGATCTTCAGCATCGCGACGGCGTTGGGCGTTCCGTACCAATTGTCGTTCCACGAGGCGCCGCCCGTCCACGCGTTGCCGGGCGTGATGATCGTCCCCATCGCGCCGGCGTCGCGGATCGCCGCGATCGCCGCGTTCGCCGCGGAGACCCACTGTTCGGTGGGCATGTCGTGCGGCTCGTTCACCAGGTTGAAGAGCACGCGCGGGTTGCCGCCGAATTTTTCGGCGAGGCGGCGCCACAGGTCCGCGAACACGCCCTCCGGCACGGCCGGCGAGCCGATCACCTTGTCGTAGTACCGCGCGAAGTTGTGGGGGTTCAAGACGACGTTCGCGCCGCGCGCCGTCGCGTACGTGACGAGCGCGTCGAGGCGCGACAGGTACTCGGACGCGAGCCCGCCGTACGCGGTGGGCTGCAGGCGCTCCCACTGGAAGCCGATGCGGAACGTGTTCATGCCCTTCGTGAGGAAGAAATCGATCTCGCTCGTCTTGGGCCACACGTAGTCGAGGCCCTCTTGGCCCGGGTACGCCCCGCCCCACTCGGCGCCCGAGAGGCTGACCCCTCGGAACGAGAGCGACGCGTAGGTCGCGGCGGGGCACGCGTCACCGCGGACGACGTCGCGCGAGAGGGCCGTCGCCGCGCGCTCGGGGTTGGGCGCGACGTTGCACGCGACGCTGGCGAGGATCGAGGCCGACAACAGGGCGAAGGCGTGCGGGCGAAGAGACATGGTGGACCTCCAGAGGCGCGGCGAAGCTGCCGTCCGTCGGGGGATGCCGGCCCCCTCGGTCGGTCGCACGAAAAAATTCGATTTGGCGTCGCGTGCGACCTCCGAGGCGCGCCGGCATCTCCGGCATGGACCATGCGCCGAGGCGACGACAGACCGAGCGTGGACGACTCTGCAGCGGCCGTCGCCGCGTGGATCCGCAGCGGCTTCGCCCGGTGGATCCTCTCGGCGCCGCTCGAGCCGACGACGGTGGCGCCCGGCGAGCTCGGAGGCGCGCGCCGGCACCTTCGTCGCGGCGCCGAGCTCGTCCTCGAATACGCGAGCCTGCGTGAGACCGCGGAGCTCGGGCGGGCGCATGACGCGGCGAGCTGGGCTTTGGACCCGGCGCCGACGTCGCGCGTCTGGGTGTGCGGGACGGAGGACAGGAGAGACGCCGCGCAGGCGCTGCTCGCGTCGCGTTCGTGCATGCTCGTGGACCTGCGCGCGATGGGGCGCTCGGACGGGCCCTCCGCGCTCCTCCTCCTCGACGTCGCGGCGCCGTTGCGCGCCCGACTCTTGGAGCTTCCGGGGATTCTCCGGCGCCTCGACGAAGTGGCCACGCAGCGGCCACGCGGCGGCGCGAGGTCCGCCGCGGCGCCCCTTCGCGCGGTCCGGGACAGTGTCGAGCGCATCTTCCGCGAGCACGCGTTCGGCGGCGCGCTCCTCGTCGGCGCCCGCGAGGACGACGTGCCGCCGGGAGACGCAGGGGACGACGAGCACCTCGGCGACGGCTTCGGGCGGGCGTGGCTGAGCGCAGAGGACGACGGTGGCGGGGGCGGATCGGCTGAAATTTTCGGGCCGCCGCCCCTCCGCGGCGCGCAGCGAGCGGCGCCCGAGCTCGACTTCTACGAGCTCGTCGTCGTCGACGAGCACGAAGCGCCGATCGCGGGGGTCAAGGTCACGGTGTCGACGCCCGCGGGCACGGTGACGAAGACGACCGGCGGCGACGGACGCGTGCGCGTGGACGACGCGCCCCGCGGGACGGGGAGCGCGACCCTCGCCAGCGCGGCGAACGTGCGCGACGTGCTCGCCGGGCGCGAGAGAGCCCCGCGTCGCCGGCGGCCGCTTCCGACGGAGGGAGATTGGACGTTCCGCACGCTCAGTCGCCTCGACGGCGCGGTGGTTCTGCCGAGCGGCGCGCGGCGCCGCCTGATGCTCGTCACGCGGACCGACGTGTACAGCGCCGGGGATCTGCCGGCGTGGGGCGAGCTCGCGGCCGGGACCGACGGGCCGTGGGAGCTCGTCGCAAAGCGCGCCGCCGCCGTGCGCTTGCAGGTCCACGCCGACGCGACGGGGAGGGCGCCCGAGATCCGCGGCGAGCCGCCGGCGGCGACGCGCTTCCCGCCCCCCGACGTGACGCCAACGCCGCGCGAGCGGGCGCGTTGGCGCGCGCCCGATACGTACGTCGTGCAGCCGGGCGACACGCTGGGGCTGATCGCGCGGCGCTACCTTGGAAGCGCGCGCCGCTGGCCGGAGATCGTGGCCGCAAACCCCGAGCTGCTCGGCGCGCGCTCGCCCGATCTCATCTACGTGGGCGAGCTGTTTCGCATGCCGCCCCACGCGGTCCCGGCGTGGCTCCGCGCGATGAATGCGCCCCCCTCGCCGCCGCCCGACAAGGCGCCGCCCGCGGCGCCTCTCTGGAGCACGATGGACACCGGCACGCTCCACGACGCGCTCTTCGATCGCCGCCTCGATCAGGCGATCGGCTTGATTTCAAGTCTCCCCGTCGACCCGCCGCGCGCGGACGACGACCCGCCGCCGCCCGTGCTCGAGGGGCTCCTCTTCGCCGGAAATCTCCTCGGCGCAGCGCCCTTCGAGGTCGACCCCCCGTTCGACCCGCCCGACGAGATCGTTCGTCACCCCAAGTCCCCTCTTCCCTTGGAGGCGAGCCATGGCGCTCAAAGTACGCGTCGCGTGGCCTAACGCCGGCTCGCCTCTCCTCCCGGAGAGCGGCGCGACGGTGCTCGTGTTCGCGAACGGCAGGCTCGTCGTGCCAAGCGCGTCGAAGGTCGGTGAGCGCACCTACGATCTGCCCGAAGGGACGGTCGACGTGAAGCTGTCGGCGCGCTTCCGGGCCTCCTTCGGCGCGGTCTCGGGGATTGCGCCGCAAGGCGTGAAGCTGTCGGCCGACGCGATGGACCGCGAGGTCCTGCACGTCGAGCAGAGCTACACGGTGGCCGGCGAGGCGCTCACCGCGGTGAGCCTCCCCGAGTACGCGGGCCCGCACCCGCTCGTCGTGACGAAGGGCGCAGCGAACGTGCACGGCGTCGCGGTGATCACGCTGCGCACGCTCTTCGTCGACGTGAGCCCGTTCTGGGAGCAGTACTGCCAAAACTGGGACTACTACCTCCGCGAGCGCACCAAAGGGATGACGACGCACGTGCTCGGCTTCACCGGCGGCGCGCCGCTCGTCTGGCTCGCGAACGTGCCCGACGCGATGGCGTCGTTCGGCGCCGACAACCCTGGATGCCTCGTCTTTTACCGCCCCGCCAGCTACGCCTACGGGCGGCTCGACCAGCCGCACCAGGCTTCGGCGATCGCGCGCTATTTGTGCAAGCCGAAGCCGGTGACCGACGGGGCGGCGGCGTTCTTCGAGGTGGATCGCGCGGACACGGACGGCTACCACCTCGTGCGGTGCGGCTTCGAGGCGGCGATCCTCGACTCGAGGCGCGCGCTGGTGATGCTGCACCCGTGGCCGTCGGGCAGCAGCTTCGGCGCGGCGGAGACTTCTGCGATGTCCGAGCTCGCCGAGGCGGCGATGCGCCTCTTGTGGGCGAAGAGCGTCGTGTGCAAGGGCGTCGCCAACGTGCACGTCGGCAGCCTCGGCATCGCCGGATTCAGCCGCGGCGGCGTCGGCCATTGGAACGCGCTGCGCGGCAACATGGCGCGCATCCGTGAGGTGTACGGGTTCGACTGCAACGCGACACCGCAAGCGGCGCCGTCGATCATCCAGTGGTTCAACTCGCACGTGTCGAACAAGCTTCGCCTCGTGAACGGGGCTTACAACTTCGACGCCCACGCCGCGATCGCGAAGACCGTGTCGCCGAACGGCAGTCGCCCCGACGTCACCGTCATTCCGCCCACGGCGGCCTCCTTCGCGCCGGGAGGCAACGCGGTCTTCGACCACTTCGTCGAGATGGCCCCGCACCTCCGCGGCGATGTCGACACGCGCCACCAGTTCGCCATCTGCGGCGGAAAGATGCTCGCCGCAGAGGGCACCCCCTACGACCTCGACCTCGTCGAGACCTGGCTCCTCGGCTTCCTCCGGGCCTCGGATTTCCCGACGCTCTGAGCGTTCTTCGGCGGACCATGAACCGTGCCGGCCGCCGGGTACGATTTTTCGCGATATTTCTGCGACCTCGGCAGGCCGTCGACATCCCCGAGGCATGGTCCGGACGAACGCCGTGCTTCACTTCGACGAGAAGCCGTTCGCGAGCTTCGACGTCACCCGCGTCGACCTCACGGACGCGCTCGGCGAGCTCTTCGAGCTGAACGTGGAGCTCAAAGGCCGCGACGCCACGGTCGACTTCTCCGCCGTCGCGGGCAAACCCGTCCGGCTCGCGCACGACGACGAGCCGTTCGTCCGCGAGGTCCAGGGCATCGTGCGCCGCGTGCGTCAGCCGAGCGCGGTCCCGGTCGGCGTCTCCGCGTACGAGCTCACGATCGTGCCGCCGCACTGGCTCCTCACGCGCAAGCGCGACAACCGCATCTTTCGCGACGCGAGCGTGCCAGAGATCGTGGCGAAGGTGCTCGCCGGGTACGGCGGCCGCATCCCGCCGCCGGTGGAGAGGCTCACGCGCAACGCCGACGGCACCTCCATCCACGCGGCGCGCGACTACACGACGCAGTACGGCGAGACCGACTACGACTTCGCGATGCGCCTCTTGGCCGAGGAAGGCATCACCTCCTTCTTCGACCACGACAACGGCAGCGCCTGGACGCTCATCGACGACACGGCGAACGCGTCCACCGCCCTCACGA
>JAYVXL010000479.1:0-5247 GCA_043785185.1 Myxococcales bacterium | reverse complement strand
GCGGGAACCCGAACCAGCTGGCGCAGTGCCCCGCCGGCGTGACGCCCGCGGTCGTGGGCGACGCGTCGATCCACGGCACCGGCATCGGCAGCGCGTTCCACATCCGGACGAACGTGCCGGTCGTCGCCTACCAGATGATCCCGTACGGCGGCGGGCGCGCGCGCGTCACGAGCGCGACGCTGCTGCTCCCCACCAACGTCTGGGACACGAGCTTCGTCGCGGCGAACGCGCACCCGCAGCCCGATTTCGGCGGCACCCAGGTCAACGGGGACGGACCGACGATGATGATCCTGTCGCGCGACGACGCCACGAACGTGACGATCAACCCGGTCGTCGACATCGGCGCCGGCACCGGCGTGGCGGGGGCGGCCGCCGGCACGCGCGCGACGTACACGCTCAACCGCGGGCAATATCTGCAAATCACGCAGCCGCTCGAGCTCACGGGCAGCCCCATCGTGGCGGACAAGCCGATCGCGGTCATCGGCGGCTCGACGATCATGCAGGTCCCCGTCGGCCGGCAGCGCGCCGACACCGCGCAGCAGATGCTCCCGCCGGTGCGGGCGCTCGGCAGCGAGTACGTCGGCGTTCGCTACCGCGCGCGGCAGACCCACCTCGGCGACGGCGATATCGTGCCGTGGCGCGTCGTCGGCGCCGTCGACGGGACGACGCTCACGTGGGAGCCTTCAATTCCCCCGGGCGCGCCGACGACGATCAACGCGCGGCAGTTCGTGGAGTTCGACTCGCCAGGCGAGTTCGTCGTGCGCAGCCAGGACGCCGCGCATCCGTTCTACATGGCGTCGTACATGACGGGCGGAGACACGCCGCCGTACCAGCTGCAGGGCGGCGGGCCGGGCAGCGCTCCCGAAGACCCGAGCGACGGCGAGGGCGACGCGGAGTTCGTGAACCTCGTGCCGCCGCTGCAGTTCCTGCCCCGGTACACGTTCTTCACCGACCCGACCTACCCCGAGACGAACCTGGTCATCGTGCGCACGCGCGACGCGACGCTCGGCTTCCCGGAGGTCACGCTCGACTGCGCGGGCACGCTCCGCGGCTGGAGGGACGTCGGGACGGGCGGCGCCTATCAGTTCACGCGCGTGGATCTATCGACGCAGGATTTTCAGGGCGTCGGCGCCTGCGACAACGGCGTGCACACGATCGTCGGGAGCTTCCCCGGCGTCGACGGCGGCGGCAGCGTGCCGCGCTTCGGCGTGACGGTCTGGGGCTGGGGCAACGGCATCACCTACGCCCCGTGCTGCGGAGGGAACGAGTCCTTGAACCCGAAGTACACGCGCTGGGTGAGCTACGCGTATCCGGCGGGGGCGAACTTCTCGCCGCTGAACTCGGTGGTCCTCCGGCCTTGACCCGCCCCGGCCGCCCTCACCGCCATGACCGCCATGACCGCCATGACCAGGCGAGAGGCGAGCGGCGGCCCGTCAAAGATCGGTCATCAGCGTCGTCGTGATCTGATCGGCCGCGAAGATCGCGACGATGCTCGAGACGACCGCCTTCGCCGTCGCCTCCCCCACCCCGCGCGCGCCGCCCGAGGCGTGGAAGCCCTTTTTGCAGCAGATCGTGCTCACGATGAAGCCGAAGACGACGCTCTTGGTCGCGAGCATTCGCAGGTCCTTCAGCTCGACGAACTGCGTGATCTTGTCGACGAACAACCCCGGGTCGATCCCCTGCCACGTCACCGCGACGACGTACGCGCCCACCATGCCCGCCATGCCAAAGAAGAGCGCGAGCGCCGGCAAGAGCAGCGTCGTGGCGACGATGCGCGGCACGACGAGGAACTGCACGGGGCTCACCCCCATCGTCGTGATCGCGTCGATCTGCTCGGTGACGCGCATGTTGCCGAGCTCGCTCGCCATGGTGCTGCCGGCGCGCGCCGTCACGACGACGGCCGCGAGCACCGGCGCGAGCTCGCGCGCGAGCGCCAGCGCGACGACGCCGCCGACCATGCCCTCCGCCGAGAATTGCCGGAAGCCGACGATCGTGCTGATCGTGAACGCCATGCCGGTAAAGAGCCCGACGAGCCCGACGATGAACGTCGATCCCGCGCCGATGAAGTCGAACGCGATGAGGAACTGCGCGAATCGGAACGGCGGGCGCACGAGCCAGGTCATGGCCTTGGCGGCGAGCAGCACGGTGGCGCCGAAGTCATCGAGCGCGTCCATCACCGGCGCGACGAGCCTGTCGACGAGCGACGCCGCAACGGCAAGCGCGGACGCCTTGGGCTGCTCTTCGACCTTGTTCACGGCGAAGGCAGGCTAGCACGCCACCTCCCTCACGAGCCCATCGCGCGCCCGAAAAAAGGCTTGGCGGGCTCGCCCCTCCTTCGCCCCTTAAAGCGCACTAGCGCCGGCGCCCTCACCCCCCGCGCCCATAGCGATGCCGGCGCGCGCGCCCCCCCCGCCGGGGCGAAGGAGGGGCGAGCCCGCCAAGCCGCGCGCCTCCGCCGCCATCACGGCTCGCGGTAAAACCGCGGCACGCGGCGCGAGATCTGCGTAAGCACCTCCCACGCGATCGTGCCCTGGTGGGCCGCGACCTCGTCGGCGAGGATCGCGCCCTTGCCGAGCACCCCTTCCTGCGCGCCCAAGATGACCGCCTCGTCGCCGAGCGCGACGCCGGGCAGGTCCGTGACGTCGATCATCGACATGTCCATCGACACCGCGCCGACGATGGGCGCGCGCTGGCCGCGGACGAGCACGTGCCCCTTGTTCGACAGCTGGCGCGAGAGGCCATCGGCGTAGCCCATCGGGATCGTCGCGATGCGCGCGCGACGCGGCGCGCGAAAGAGCGCGCCGTAGCCGACCGGGGCGCCCGCCGGGATCTCGCGCACGTCGACGATCTCGGTGCGGACGCGGATGACCTGGTGCAGATCCGTGAGCAGCGGCTCGCCGTCGCCCGTGCTGCGCGGCGCGGTGCCGAACAGCGCGATGCCGGGGCGCACCGCGTCGAGCCGCGCCTGGCCGCGGCCAATCGCCGCGCTGTTGGCGGCGTGGCGAAGGGGCGCGCGGACGCCGTGGCGCGCCAGCGTCGCGGTGGCCTCGTCGAAGCGCAGCATCTGCTCGGACGTCTCGTCGTTCGTCGGCGCGTCGGCGCACGCGAGGTGCGTCATCAGGCCGGCCACGCGGACCTCGGGCGTGTCCCTGAGGACCGCGGCGATCTTCGCGACCTGGTCCATCGGCACGCCGAGGCGCGCCATGCCGGTGTCGATCTTCAGGTGCACGTCCACCGGCCCCTCGACGAAGCCGCCGCGGACGAGCCGCGCGAAGGCCTCGATCTGGCCGGCGTCGAACACGACCGGCACGAGGCCGCGCGCGACGACTTCCTGGTGCGCGTCTCCGTAGTAGCCGCCCATGACGAGGATGGACTTCCGGATGCCCGCCTCGCGGAGCTCAATCGCCTCCTCGAGGAGCGCGACGCAGAAGCCGTCGGCGCCCGCGCGCTCGAGCGTGCGTGCGACGGCGGGCGCGCCGTGGCCGTAGCCGTCGGCCTTGAGCACGGCCCAGACTTTCGCGCCGCCGGCGTGGCGCTGGACGACGCGCAGGTTGTGACGCAGCGCCTCGAGGTTCACCTCGGCGCGCGTCGGCCTCACCGCGTCGGCCGGCGCCGCGCGCCGAGGCCGGAGGACGCGAACCTCTGCGCGCACGGGGGGATCGGAGTCGGGGGCAGGGAGCTTGGACATCGAGCTCTGGGTCATCGCTACTCCGAACGCGCGCGAATGGGGAGAGATTCCGCGGGGGCGACGCGCGGCGGCGGCTGAAATCGGCCGGTTTCCGGTACTTACCAGCGCGCGCCCGGCGAGGCGAAATTTCGGCTCAGACGACCTGGCGCTGCTGCTGGCGCTGCATCATCTGCTGCAGATCGCCGTCGTCGGTCTGCGCGCCGAAGACGTGCATCTTGGTGCGCGTCTCCTTGCCCGTGCGTCCGTCCTTCGCGTTCACCGCCAGGATGCCGTCGGCGTCGATCTCGAACGTGACGGCGATCTGCGCCTCACCGCGCGAGAGCGGGACCAGGCCCGAGAGCTCCAGCTCGCCGAGGAACGTGTTCTCCTTGAACATCGTGCGCTCGCCCTGCGCGACGCGGATGAACACCTGCGTCTGCCCGTCGGTCGCCGTCGAGAAGACGCGCGTGCGATCGCACGGCACCTGCGAGTTTGCCGCGATGAGCGTGTCCGAGTAGCCGCCGACGGTCTCGACGCGCAGGCTGAGCGGCGTGACGTCGATGAGCAGCGACTCCTCGGGCTGGAGCTGCTCGTCCAAGACTTGATGAAGCTGCTGCGCGGCGGCGGCGGCGGGCGGCGGCGGCTTGTACGAAGGCACCGCGCGACGCTCGCCCGGGAGCGCGGGCGCGGGCAGCGGCGGCGCGAGCGACGGCGGACGCGGCAGATCGAGCTCCTCCTCGGCCGGCTCGGCTTCCTGAGCGTGGCCGAGCGCGGGCGGCACGCTCGACCAGTGCAGCTGCGGCGCACCCCGCGCGAAGGAGACCTCCTTGCCTGCCGTCTCGTTCTGCTCCGCCGGGGTCGACCCCTGGGCGACCGATACCGCCTCCGCGTCCGGCGCCTTCATGGTCGGCCGCGTCGGCGGCAACTCGGGCAGCTTCTTCGTCGTCGGCGGAGGCGGAGCGCTCGCGTGCGGCGTCGTGACCTCGTCGTCGTCCTCCGGCTCCGCGCGCGGATCGTAGCGCTTCTGCCCGATGACCTCGCGGACGTCGCTCGCCCTCCGCATGCCCGGGCGGTTCGGGAACGAGCCCTGCGGCTTGGTGTCGACCCTCCTCGGATCGGCCTCGCGCGCGCCCTTCGCGCTCGCCTCGAGCGCCGCCTTCATCTCGGCAGGGACGCCGTCGACGCCGAAGACCGGCGTGACGGCGCCGCTGGGCGCCGGCCCCGGCGCGATGCCTGGCCTCGTGATCGCCGGCCCGAGCGCGCTCTTCAGCTCCGCGGGGATCGCGTGCTGGCCGGAGAGGAGCCGCGGAGGCGCCGGCGCGACGCCGGGGACGGTGTGGCCGGCCGCCTCGGCGGACACCGGCGGCGGCTTTTTGCCGCGCCCTTTGCGCGCGCCGAGCGAGTGCGCCTGGATGGCGGCGCCGAGGGCCACGACCTCGTCGGGGTTGATGCGCTGGTCGGCGCGCTTCTGGAAGAGCTCCTGCACTTGCCGAACGACCATCGGCATCCGCGTGGAGCCGCCGACGAGGATGACGCGGTCGATCGCGCCGCCGGCGACGTTCCCCTTTTCCATCGCGCGC
>JAYVXL010000478.1:0-1527 GCA_043785185.1 Myxococcales bacterium | reverse complement strand
AGCTGCCGCGGACGCACCCGAGGCACAGGCCCACGCTGGTCGCGCCGTCGGCGAGCGACGCGTCGGGCGGCGACAAGGTCAGGAGGCTCGCGTCCTCGACGCAGCTGCTGCCCGCGTCCTGCGCGACGTCGGCGCCGGTGTCCACGGGCGCCGCCCGGTCGACCGCGGTGTCGGTCGTGACATCGGCGCCGGCGTCGGCCGTGCCGCTGTCGCTCGAGCCGCCGCACCCGCCGGCGATCGCCGCCGCGAGGCCCATCGAAACCGAGCCCACCAAGATCCAGAGTCGGACGCGCATGATCGAAGCCTCCTGCCGCGCGCGGTCATAGCCGATCCGTAGCAGCCGAGCCATGCCTTTGCCGCGGCCCTCGTCGCGCGGACGGCACGCGTCACCAGGAGCTGATTTTTCCGCTCGATCGCGGGTAGCAGATCCTCCTCCAGGCCTTTTCGGGGAGGGGAGCCACGGAGCAGCAACGGTGCTAGCCCTTAACTTCGGTCGCGGTGGTCGTGGTCGCGCGGCTCGCCGCGTGCTCTCGAAGGATCGAGCGAATGCAAAAGGCGCGTGGCGAAGACGTCGTGAGGTTGCGGCTCGGTGGTCCGGACGAGGAGCGCGGATCCTGGCGAACGGTCGGGCTCGCGCTCGGCCTGCCCGCGGCGGCGGCCCTCGCCCTGCCGAACGCGCCCGCGCTCGTGCGCGGGGGGATCGCCGCCGGCATCGTCCTGCTCGGCGCGCTCGGCCTCGCCCTGCGGCCGCGCCCCACCCGGGCTCCGAAGCGCTGGATCACCGTGGGCCGCGCGGGGGTCACCCGGGAGGACGAGAACGGCGTGACCGAGCTCGCCTCCTTCGACGCTCCGTTCGGCGTGACCGTGCTCGCCAACCAGGCGCGCACGCGCGCGCTCCTCGCCTTCACCGCGCGCGACCGCACGCGCTACGTCCGCGTCCGCATCCGCGGTCCTGAGGACGCGACGCGCGCGCGCGCCCTGCTCGCGCGCGCGTCGACCGTCACCGAGGCCGACGTGCTCCTCGGCGCGGACGACGAGGGCGACGCGCTCGCCGCGGCGCAGGCCGCGCGCTTCGTCGATCTCGTCGTCGCCCGCGCGCCGCGCGCGCTCGATCGCTGTTACCTGACCGACGCGCAAGGCGGCGCCGTCACGCTCGACGGCGACGAGCTGCACGTCGGCGCGCACCTCGTCGACCTGCGGAGCCCGCTCGAGTGGCGCGGCTTCATGTTCCACGAGTCGATGGGGCAGATGACGACGATCTACCAGGCGACGTGGCTGCGCCAGGCGGGGCACGAGGTCGTCCTCGTCTCGCCGCTGCCGACCGAGGTGACGTCGTGGATGGTCGGTCGCGCGCCGCTCGACGTCGGCGCGGTCACCGGCGACGCGCTCGTGCAGCGCGCGCTCTTGCGCGACTTGCGCCTCATGCACTCGGTGCCCGACGCGCCGCCGCCCCGCGATCTCCGCGTCGCCATCGAGCGCCTCTTCATGCTCCCGCTGCGCCGCGCCCTCGATCGCGCGCCGCGCATG
>JAYVXL010000477.1:0-5277 GCA_043785185.1 Myxococcales bacterium | reverse complement strand
GGATGACGACGTCCGCGTCGACGGGGTGCTCGCGCGCGAGCGACGCGCCGAGCGCCTTGCGGACCTCGTAGACGCTCCGGCCCCCGAGGCGCGAGTCGGGGCGCGCGAAGTAGACGTACTCGAAGACGCACATCTGCGCTTGCGCCTGATCCGGCAGTCGGATCGAGCGCATGCCGCCGCCGTCGATGACGATCATCTCGCCGGGCTCGACGTCGCGCACGAACTGGGCGCCGATGAGATCGAACGCCGTCGGCTCGCTCGCGATGACGTGCGCGTCCTTGCTGCCGGGCAGGATGCCGAGGCACAGCGGGCGGATGCCGCGCGGATCGCGGACGGCCACGATCGTCTCCTCGGTCATGAAGAGGAGCGAGTAGGCGCCCTTCACCTTCGCGAGCGCCTCGACGATGCGATCCTCGATCGCGATCTGCGAGCTCATCGCGACGAGGTGGACGAGCACCTCGGTGTCGCTCGTCGACTGGAAGATCGAGCCCTTCTGCTCGAGGTCTGCGCGGAGCTCCTCGGCGTTCGTCAGGTTGCCGTTGTGGCAGACGGCGAGCGAGCCGCGCGCGTAGTCGACGGCGAGGGGCTGCGCGTTGCGGATGTGCGAGCCGCCGGCGGTCGAGTAGCGCACGTGGCCGATGGCGATGCGCCCCGGGAGCTTCGCGAGGTGCTCCTGGCTGAACGCGTCTTGTACGAGCCCCATGGCGCGGTGCGCGAAGAGCTGCTCGCCGTCGCTCGTGACGATGCCCGCCGACTCCTGCCCGCGGTGCTGCAGCGCGTGCAGGCCCAGGTACGTGATGTTGGCCGCCTCGCCGTGGCCGAAGACGGCGAAGACGCCGCACTGGTCGTGGAAGTGGTCGTCCGCGTCGTCTTCCGAGCCGACGATGAGCGGCGCCGTCCCGTTCATGCGGGGGAGCGCCGGATCGAGGACGACGAGGTGACGGCGCGTCATGGGGGCAACCTAACGCAGACGTGGCCCTGCCGCCACCTGCCGCCTCCCTACTTGTTGTTGCGGCCGCGGCGAAGCAGGCCCTCGAGGCGGATGCTGCCCATGCCGGCGAGCAACCCGACGCCGAGCGCCGCGAAGTAAGGGCCGGCGCCGCTCGCCGAGCAAGAGCCACACGCGCTTGCGCTCGGGCACGCCATCGCGACGGCGGGGAGGAGGGAGAGCACGACGGTGACGGCGACGCGAAGCGGCTTCATGGCTCGTAGCTTGGACGGAGCGAGGGACGCGCGCAAGCGCAGCGGGGCCAAGGCCGAGGTCCAGAGCGCCGCTACTTGGCCGGGTAGGTCGCCACGACCTCGATTTTGTAGCGCGAGTGCTCGTGCTTCATGCCGTCGAGGCTCGCGGACCCGAGGCTCTTGCGGACGGCCGCGTTGCACGTCGCCGCGCTCTTGGCGCTCTTCAGCGTCCGGCCGTCTTTGACGGCGAGGAGGTGAACCGGTTGCTTCTTGCGCCCGAAGCTCACGTCGACGACGTACGGCAGTGCGCCGCCGCCGCTGCCGGCCGCGCACGACGCCGCGTCCTGAATGGCCTTGCCGAGCAGCTGCTCGAACGCGGCGAGGCGGTCGCATTGCTCGGGTGGCGTGTGCTTGCTGCCCGGATCGTGGCACTCGAGCACGCGCGGTTCGCCCAGCGCGACAGCGCCCGCGTCGTCGGGCGCCCTCGCGTCGGCGTCGAACGCCGCGGCCATCGGCGCCGCCTCGGCGTCTGCCTGCGCGCTTACGATCGGGCTCTCCGCCCGCGGGCGCCGCCACAGGTACAGCGGGATCGCGACGAGCACGAGCCCGAGGACGAGCGCGACGAGCATCTGCAGGCGCGCCGGGCGATCGTAGGCCGCACCGAAGTCGCGCGCGCGCCGGTCGGGCCGCGGCTCCGACGGCGGATGGCCGGAGCCACCGCCCGCGGGCTCGGAGGTGCGTTGGTCGGGCATCGCTGCCCGCCCGCCTTATCACGGATCGATGAGGGCGCGTACGCTCGCGCCCGGCTCGTACCGGGCGATCGAGGCGACGAGGTCGAGGCCGTCCGGCAGCATGCCCTGCACCTGGCCGACGATCTGCTCGACGAGGTTGCGCGCCTCCTGGGCGCCGGGACCGACCATGCCGACGACGAAGCGGAGCGGGCCGGTCTTGCCGGCGGTCGCGGCGATGAGGCTGAGCAGCAGCATGTCCGTCAGCTCGACGACGCGCGTGGCGGCGCGGCGGAAGGCGAGCATCTCGAGGATCGTCGGCCGATCGGAGACGAGCCGGTTCGGCCCGCGCAGCTCGTAGCGCGCCATCGTGAACGGCGCGTCGACCCACTCGGCGAACTGCGACTCCTCTTCGAGCGCCTTGAGCGTGTTATCGCGCAGCAAGAGACCCGTCAGGCCGTCCCTCTTCGACAGGTACGCTTTCGCGCGTTTGTGGCCGGCGCTGTCGCGCGGGAAGCTCACCATCTTGTAGCGAAGCTCGCCGAGCTGCACCTCGCCGCCGTGCATCAGGTTGACCGTCTTCCTGCGCTCGTAGGTGTGGTCGACGTAGGTGCCGTTCGTCGAGCCCGTGTCCTCGATGATCCACGTGCCGCTCTGCCAGCGGCACTGCACGTGCTGCCCGCTCGCGGTCGCCTCGGGAACGCAGATGTCGTTGTCGGTCCGGCGGCCGACCGTGAGCGACGGCTTGTCGAGGCTGATGAGCTCGCCGACGTACTCGGGCGCGTTCGTCGCGAACGTCGCCAGGAGCGCCTGGCTCGCAGGCGTGAACGTCGTCGCGGTGCTGCGGCCGGGCGGCGGGCCGGGGTCGAGGCGCTCGCGCGCGACCTGCACCGGGTTGGTCGTCAGCGTCGCCGGGTTGAAGAAGCGAAGGTGCCGCGCGGGCAGGCGCTGCACCGGCTCGTCGGCGAGGCAATGGAAGATCTGCTTGATCTCGTCGATCGACAAGCCGGCCGGCACGTCGAACATGATCTGCTGGCGCATCGGCTTCGCGCGCGGCTTGGCGCCGGGCTCGGGGACGCGGCAGGTCCACATCTCCCAGAGCGTCAGGCCGAGCGCGTAGACGTCGTCGTCCTGCGAGGCGCCGCCGGAGCGGATGCGCTCGGGCGCCATGTAGTTCGGCGTTCCGCCGTCGGGCGGCGCGCCCGGCCTCCTCGCGCTCGCGCGCGCGCGCTCTTTGGCGAAGCCGAAGTCCAGCACGATGGCCTTGCCGAGCCCGCCGTTCGGATCGCTCGTGACCATGACGTTGCCCGGCTTGAGATCGCCGTGCACGAGGCCCTGCGCGTGGATCGCCGCGACGCCGCCGCACACGTCGCTCGCGATGCGACGGAACTCGTCGGACGTGTAGCCGCCCTGGGCCTTCTTCCGACGGATGTGCGTGTGGAGCGTCTGCCCGGTGATGTGCTCCATCACCAGGATGGGCCCATAGATGCTCGGCGCGAGATCGTGCACGCGGCACACGTTGGGGTGGCTGACCGAGCGCGCGTGGAGCAGCTCCTGCCGCAAGGCCTCGTCGTCGCCGGGCATGCGCGACTCTTCGCGCACGATCTTGAGCGCCACCGGCTGCTGCGTCGTGCGGTCGTACGCGAGGAACACCTCGCCCATGCCCCCCTTGCCGAGGCTCTGACGGATCTCGTAGCGGTCGTTGATGACCGTGCCGTGACCTATCGGGGGAACATTGCTTCGCGACGTGTCGGTCATGTCATGTAGCCGCGCGGACGACCGTAGAGTCGCCGATGCTACCGCCCTCCCAGCCCTTGGTCACCAAGGATGAGCGTCCCCGATAACCGGGCGCAAGGCAACGGGTAAGCGCGGCGGCCGGGCTAGGATTGCGGCGTCGCGCCGAGCTTGAAATCGGCGTAGTCCGCCTCGGAGACGGCCTCGGCGCCGTCGGCGTCGGTCACGACCCCGGTGGCGAGGACCTTCTGGCCCTCGCCGGGGCCATATTCCTGCCGATCTTGTTACAGTCGGCTCACCGGCAATCCATGTGGCCCCTCATCCGCTTCGTCTCCCTTCGTCACATCGCCGCCGCGAAGCTCCGCTCGCTCCTGACGCTGCTCGGCGTCGCGCTCGGGGTGGCCATGCTCGTCGGGATGACGACCGCCAACGGCGCCGTCATGTCGTCGTTCGAGGAAATGGTCGATCGCGCGTCGGGCAAGGCGGATCTCGAGGTGACGGGCGACGAGTCGGGGGTCGATCAGGCGCTCGTGGACGAGCTCGGCGGGCACACCGAGCTGCTCGCGCACGTGGCCGCGTCGATCGAGCAGACCTCCTTCCTCGAGGGTACCGATGCGCGGCCCGGCATGCGCGTGCTCGTCCTCGGCGTCGACTTCCTCGGCGACAAGGCGTTCTTGCCGTTCAAGACCGAGAGCGGCGCCGATGCGCTCGCGGATCCGCTGGCGTTCCTGAACGATCCGCAGGCGATCCTGGTCAGCGACACGCTCGCCAAGGCGCGCGGCCTCAAGGCCGGCTCGACGCTCAAGCTGCGGACGGCGCAGGGGATGGGCGAGTTCCACGTCGAGAGCGTGCTGGCCGAGACGGGGAAGACGCAGGCGTTCGGCGGGCAGCTCGTCATTCTGTTCCTCGACGCGGCGCAGCTCGCGTTCGCGCGCGAGGGGCACGTCGACCGCATCGATTTGCAGCTGGCCAAGGGCGTGACGATCGAGCAGGCGCTCCCGCGCCTCCGCGCGCTCGTCGGGTCGCGCGGCGAGGTCGCGCGGCCGGACGCGCGCGGCGCGACGATCGCCGGGATGACGGCGAGCTTCCGCCTGGGCCTCCAGGCGCAAGCCTTGCTCGCGCTGCTGGTCGGGATGTTCCTCATCTACAACGCCGTCAGCGTCTCGGTGGCGCAGCGGCGGCGGGAGATCGGCGTTCTTCGCAGCCTCGGCGTGACGCGTTGGGCGGTGACACGCGTCTTCCTCGTCGAGGCGCTCGTCCTCGGCGTCGTCGGCGGCGCGATCGGGGTCGTCGTCGGCGACGCGCTCGCGAAGGTCGTCGTCGCGCAGTTCGCGCCGGTGGTGTCGCGCTTCTACCAGAACATCCCCACGCCCTCGCCGCACGTGACGACGCCCATCGCGCTCGGGGGGATGGCGGTCGGCCTCGTGGCGACGCTCTTCGCCGCGTACGTTCCCGCGCGGCGCGCGGCGCACACGAACCCGGTCGAGACGCTGCGCCGCGATCTGCACGCGCAAGCCGCCGCGCGCCCGCCCGTGCGCCTCATGCTCGGCGCCGCCGTCCTGTGCGTCGTGGTCGCGCTCGGCCTCACGAAGCTCGACGTCATGTACCTCGGCTTCGTGTCGGTCTTCCTCTT
>JAYVXL010000476.1:0-5292 GCA_043785185.1 Myxococcales bacterium | reverse complement strand
TGTGGCGTTCGTGCTCGCGCTCGCGGGCTGCGCGACGGCGCCGCCCTTGCCGCTCTACCGCGGGCGCGTTCCGTCGGGCGACGTCGGGGCGATCGCGGCGTACCTGGGGGCGATGCGCGGGGTAGCGCCGGGGCGGCCGGTCGTCGCCGAGAAGCTTCCGGACGCGGAGTTCCTCCGCCGGCTCCACGCGCAAGACGTGTGCGGCGACGGCGCGCGGGGCAACCGTGGCGTTGGCGCGATCTGGACGGCGTTCGGCCTCACGCCGAGCGAGGCGGAGGCCGAGCGCGGCGCGACCCAGCTGCTCGACGCGGGCGTCACCGGCTTCTACGACGTCGACACCAAGCACCTCGTCGTGCGCGAGTCCGGCGCGGGGCGGATGCAGAACGCGCTCACGATCCCCCACGAGATCGAGCACGCGCTGCAGGACCAGCGGGTCGGCCTCCGCACCGGCTGCGACCGCGACGCCGACGGCCGCATCGCGCGCCGCGCCCTGTTCGAGGGGGACGCGACGGTCACCTCCGCGGCCTACGAGGCGCGCCACCGCGGCGAGACCGACGCGCACGCCATCGCGCGCGTCGCCAAGCGCCTCGCCGCGCTGAGCGACGCCGAGCTCGCAAAGGCCATCGGCGGCGACTTGCCCCTGAAGGCGCCCCAAGCCATGCGTGAGATGTTCGCGTGGCCGTACACGCAGGGGTCGGTCTTCGTCGCCCAGCTCTACCGCGCCGGCGGCTGGCCGCTCGTCGACGCGGCGCTCGCCCGGCCGCCGTGGACGAGCGAGCAGGTGCTGCACCCCGAGAAGTACGTCGCCGGCGAAGGGCCCATCGACGTCGCGCTCCCCGAGCCGCCCGACGGCGCACGCGGCGTCGCGCGCGGGCGCATGGGGGAGCTACAGACCGGGATGTTCCTCGGCGCGTGCATGCCGCTGCCCGCGGCAAAGGCCGCGGCGAGCGGCTGGGGCGGCGACGCGTACATGGTCGTCGACGCGCCAGGCACGGGTCGCCTGCTCCTCTGGAGCACGGCGTGGGACGACGAGGCCGCGGCGGGGAGGTTCGCCGCGGCCGTCGACGCGCGGCGCGCGTGCGCGGCGCCAGGGGTCGCCAAGACCTTCGCCGTGGCGCGGCAAGGTACGCGCGTCGCGTACGTGCAAGGCGTGGACGGGGCGGCCGCGGCGCCGCTCGCGACCAAGCTCCTCGCGCTCGTCGGCCGCGCGCCGCCACGCGCGCCGCCGATCGGCGACGTCACGCTCCCGCCGCCGACGTACCACGACGTCGACTACGAGGGCCTCGGCAAGCTGGAGGGCGGCCGCTACGAGAACGCGTTCCTCGGGCTCTCGGCGGACGTGTCGTCCTTCGAGCCCGCGCCGCTCCCCGAGCGCGTGGACTTGCGGGGTTGGGGCCTCGAGCTGCTCGTGACGCGCAACGGCGGGGCCGTCGGGATGCGCTTCGTGTGGGCGCCGATCTCGAGCCCCCTCATGGAGAGCGAGACGTCGCAGTGGGTCGAATCGATCCGCAAGTCGGCGGGCTTCGAGGGGCTCCCCGTCTACGACGTCGGCCGCGCGCCTCTGCATCTTTCGTTCGCCGAAGGCGACATGCGCATGGTGCGCTTCGGCGACCACGTCGAAGGGCGCGTCGCCCTCGTGCCGATGTGCGAAGGGCGCATGACGCTCATCCTCGATCTGCTCTGGTCGGCGCGAACGGGGAGCTACGCGGCCATCCAGCAGATGCTGGCGAGCCTCCGGCGCATCGGCGCCTCCGATCCGCCGATGTGCGCCGCCGTCCGCGGCGCGCGCTGACGGCGGCGGCTCATCGGTTCAGCGGCGGCTCACACCGCTCGAACGATCACGCGGCTCACGCCCATCACGCGACCAGCTTGTTCGGATACTTCGCCTCGAAGTGCTTGATGATGAGCTGGCCCATCCCCTCGATCGCCGCGCCCGCGATCGCCCCTTTGATGCCCCAGCCGATGACCGGCACGAAGCCGACGAGGTACGTCGCCGCGTACTTGAGGCCGTTGCTCCCGACCTCCAGCCCGGCCGCCATGATGATCGTGTCGGTGTGGCTCGGCGCCTCGCCGTAGAGGCGCGCGATCCAATAGATCATGTGCGCCTCGAGCGCGGTGAGCGCGGGGCTCGTCGGGATCGGCAGCGGCAGCATCGCCCACGCCGCGCCGCCGGCGGCGTATTTGTGGACGAGGCCCCGCGCCTTGTCGCGGCAGAGCAGGGGGCGCGGGACGGCGGACGGCGTCGCAGGCGGCGGCGGAGCGGGAACGTCCTGCGGCAGAGAGGCGTCGTTCATCCTCTCTATCGTAAGCATCTACCGGGCGGCGTCCACCCCGGACGCGCCCTGCCCCTCGAGGCGCTTGCACGCCGCGCGCGGCCGCGACGGATCGAAGCCGCGACGCCGCAGCGCCGCGCGATCGGGCGGGGCGTCGTCCCACACGAGGCACACCTCCGCCGCGCGCGACCCGCGGAGCACGAACGCGCCGGGGAGCGGCACGGCGTTGCCGCACGCGACCTCGGAGGGGACCTCGAGTGGAAAGCTCGCGCCGTCGTCGTCGTACACGACCACGTCGAAGCGCGCCCGCGTGCCCGGCGCGCACGACACGAGCGCCTTGAAGCGATCGCCGTCGCGGAAGCGGCCGCCGGCCTCCGCGAAGAGCGTGTCGTCGTCGCGCACCAGCGTGAAACCGATCTCGGCCCCCTTCACGCGCTCGCCGGTCGCGGGCGGCGGCGGGCGGCGCACCGCGAGGACGACGCTCGCCGCGAGCGCGAGCGCCCCACCGGCCCCGAGCGCGGCGCGCCGCCACGACATAGGCCGCGCGGCGGGGCGCACCCTCGCCGCCGGAAGCGGCGGTAGCGCCGCGGCGTCCGCCGCGATCCGCGCGAACGTCGCCCGGCACGCCGCGCACCCCTCGAGGTGCGCCGCGATCTGCGGACCGTGCTTCGACTCGCCGAGCGCGTACTGCTCGAGCCGCAGCCAGGAGACCGGCTCGCCGATGCACTGCGCGCTCATGACGCTCCCTCGCCGGCGACGCGCGACGCCGCCGCCGCGATCGCGTCGAGCCGCTTTCCGATCGTCTTGCGGCTGAGGCCGGTCATCTCCGCGATCTCCTCGTGCGTCATGTCGTCGAGGAACCGGTACGCGAGCACCTGCGCGTGGTCGTCGTCGAGCGTCGCCACGAGCTTCACGAGCAGATCCATCGTGAGCGCCGCGTCGCCGGGGCGCGTGCGCGCGGGCGCGAGGGCGTCGTCGTGCGCCGCGAGCAGGCGGGCGCGGTTCGCCGCGTCGCGCAGCAGCGTGAGACAGCGGTTGGTGACGGCGCGGTACAGGTACGGCAGGTCGCCGGGGATCTCGCGCCCCTCGAGCATGTCGACGAAGAGGCTCTGCACGACGTCGCGCGCGTCGTCCTTGTTTCTGAGCATGCGCTCCGCCTTTCGAACGAGAGCGCGCCCGTAGCGCGCGTAGGCCTCCATGCCACGAGCAGCCTACTGGCACTTCCCCGCGCGCACGCGGTCGATCGCGCACGACGACGCGCCGGCCTTCGGGCACTCGCTCGCGCGAAGGAACGTCACGCCGACGCACGCCTGCGACGCGCAATCCGCCGCGGCGATGCACGGCTCTCCCGCCCGGCCGAGCCCGCGGCCCGGATCGCACAGCGCCGGCAGCGCGGTGTAGACGCGCGCGTCGCCGACGTCGGCCGACGGCAGACCGCACGCTCGGCCCGGAGGACACGCGCGCTCGGGCGCGGCGTCGCAGCAGGTCGAGCACACCTTGCCGAACGACGACGCGGGGCAGCAGATCCCCGACGTGCACTCGGCGTCGACGCCGCACGCGTCCCCGACGCCGAGGTTCGCGAGGGCGACGCGCGCGCCGGCGCAGCTCGTGACGCGCTGCAGGCGAATCTCCGCGAGCACCGCGCGGCCCGGCCCGTCCTTCCGCACGATGAAGCGGAGGCGCTGCGCGAAGGCCGGTCCGTAGATCAGCTGCCGCGTCGGGCGAAAGCCGCTCTCCGCGATCGGGAAGGTGGCGTCGGCGACGCCGTCGAGGTTGTAGTCGACCTGCACCGTCACGCGACTCGTCACGTCGACGTCGGCGATCGCCGAGAACTCCATGCAGTCGGAGCCCTCGCCCGTCTCCTGGCTGATTTGCGTCGGCGCGTCGGACAGCTCGACGCCGTAGTCGTCGGGGTGCCACGTCGGCACGCGCGCGACGTGCCCCGCGTCGAGCCGCCAGTCGCAGAGCGTCTGGCCGCACCAGAGGCGGAACGTGGAGTCGGAGAGCACGTCGCCGTTGCAGCCCGGCGCCATGCACGCGCCGCCCGCGAGCGCGACGGCGGCCCGAAGAATCCAGGGCGATCGAAGGATCTTCATCGCGACACCTCTCCCAAGCGAAGACGAACGCCGAGCGACACCGCGAAGCCGCCCGTGTCGTGCGTGTCGCCGAGCAGGTTCCTCATCGCCGGCGCGCGATCGTACGACGCCTGCGCGAGGACGCCGACGCGCGCGCCCGGCGCGAGCAGGACGCCGCCGGCGACGCCGAGGAGGTAGCCCCACTGCGTGTCCTTTGCGGTGAGTGGCCCGCGCTCGTCGTGCGTCTCGAGCCACGTGAAGGCGAGCGACGCGCCGCCGCCCGCTTGGCCGTACAGCTGCATCACGCGCGGGACGACGTCGGCGTGCACGCGAAGGTACACGCCGGCGCCCCAGCCCTTGTACGTCATCGTGTCGGTGGTCGTGCCGACGTTGCGCGCGAAGACGTTGCCGGCGAGCGACTGGCCCTGGACGACGAGCGTGAGGTGCGGCGCGAAGAGGCGCGTCGCGCCGAGCGATACGCGCGCGGACGGCAGGTCCACGAGATCCGCGCGGCGCGTGTAGCCGAAGTCGCGCAGGCGCCCGTCGTAGGCGTCGTCGGCCCGGCCGATGAAGCCGAGCGTGCCCTCGACCCCCCAGCGGTCACGCTCGCGCGTCTCGGCCGCCGCGGCGCCCGCGCGCGCGTCCCGCTCCGCCGGCGAAGGCGCGAAGTCTTCGGGCGGCCCGTCGTCCCAACCCTTCGGCGCGCCGCTCGATGCCGCGACGGGGCACGCGCCGAAATCGAGCGCCGTCGTCTGGCCGTCGGCGAGCGCGAGCGCGCACGCGCGCACCTCGCCGTGAACGCGGACCGTGACGTCGTACGCGCCCGCGGGCAGCGCGAGACGCAGCGGCGCGCCCGGCACCTTCACGAGCTCGGCGGCGACGCTGGCGCTCGCGTGCTGTTGCACGAGCACGCGCGCGTCGAGAGGCGCGGCGAGCTCGAGGTG
>JAYVXL010000475.1:0-5311 GCA_043785185.1 Myxococcales bacterium | reverse complement strand
GCGCCGCCCGCCGCTCCGCCCGCCGCGCCGCCGCCCGCGAGCCCGCCGGCGACGAGCCCGAGCTTCAGCGCCAGCGACGCGAGCTGCGCGTCCGTCGGGAGCTCGCTGCGCCCCGCGTCGAGGAGCGCGCGCAGGTCGTCCGAACCGACCCCGCTCATGCGCGGCGGATCTTGGCTCATGGCGTGCTCCCTCCGGGCGCGTTGCCCGCGGCCTGCCTTCGCGCCGACTCCGCGCGCGCCTGGGCGATGGCGTCCTCGACGAGCCGGCGCGCGGCGTGCAGCCGCGAGTACGCCGTCTGGAGCGGACAGCCCACGGCGTCGGCGACCTCCTGCATCGTCACCTGCTCGATCTCGTAGAGGACGAACACGGCGCGCTTGTCCTCATCGAGCGCGCCCAGGATGGCGTCGAGCTTGGCGCGGGCCTGCCGGCGCGACGCGTCGGCGAGCGGGTCCTCCTTCGCCGTGGCCTCGGGCACGTCGTCGGTCATCACCTCACGGCGCACGTGGCCGCGCTTCCTGTAGTCCGACGCGACGCGCACCGCGATGCCGTAGACCCAAGTGCGGAGCGTCGAGCGCCCCTCGAACTCGCCGAGCTTGCGGTGCACCACCACGAAGACCTCCTGGCAGGCGTCGTCGACGTCGCGCTCCGCCACGCCGAGGCGCCGCAGCGCGCGCCAGATGAACGGCGCGAGCTCTCGAAAGACCTCCGCCACCGACGGCGGCGGCTTCAGGTTCGCGCTCGCGGCGATCGCGGGCGGGACGGGCGCACCTTCGCGCAAGGGTCTCCTCGGGTTCGGCTCTGCCCATGCCCACACGACGGTGTGTGGAGCCTCGGGGCCGGGGTTATCACGGAAGCGCGAGCCCAACGCCGAGATCGACCGTCCCCACCACCGGCGCCATGCGAAAGAGCTCCGGCGCCGGGCCGCCGGGCGACGCCGGTTGGCCGTAGAAGCGCTCGCGAAGGAGAGCCACGACGCCCTGGACCCCCATGCGCAGCGCGAACGGCCCGAGGACGATGATCGTCGCGCGCAGATCGACGCCGCCGTTCCAAATGAGGTGCGTCGCGTCTCCGGGCCCCGACGAAACTCCGGACGGATGGCTTTGGAGCATGCCGAGCTGCCCGAGGGCGCACGCGTAGAGGTGCGCGCCGCGCGCGTGGTGGAAGAGCGGGCAGAAGCCGCTCCCCAGGACGAACGCCGAGAAGGCGATCTGCTCGCCCATCTCGCCGCGCGCCTTGTCGTCGAACCAGTAGCCGCCGAAGCCGATGATGGGGATCGGCAGCAGCTTGCGCGGCTCGATCATACCCACCGCCGCGAGGCCGAAGGCGGCGCCCGGCAAGAGGCCTACGCCCGCCGTCGCGGCGGCGCTCCCTTCGAAGCGCACGGCCGGTGGCTCGGGCGGCGCGGGCACCGGCACGAGCACCTCCTCGCGCTGGACGATGATCTGCGGCGGCGCGGGCGGCGGCGGGTCCTCGTGCTTGGGCGGCGGCTTGGGGCCGGCGCCGGCGTCCGGGTCGATCATCACGGCGACGACGAGCGCGAGCGGCGCGGTGAGCGCGTCGCACGTGGGGCCGTCGCGCGACACTTCGCGCGTGCCGAGCGGCGCGCCCTTGCCGTCGCGGACGGTCACGACGGCGTGCCAGCCGCCGCCGGGCTTCGGCGCGACGCGGCCCTCGACCGACACGTCCGCCTGCGCGGCCGACACGAACGTGTCACGGCCTAGCCGCTCCTCGACGGCGCGCGCGAGCGCTTGCGTCGCGACGCACCCCTCGGCGCCCGGCAGGCGAACCCACGACAAGGACGACGTGCGGGCGCCCGCGGCCGCGTCGTCCGCGCGCGCCGCGCGGGTCGCGCCGAACGCCAAGCCGAACGCCGGGCCGATCTGCAGGGAGAGCGTGAGGAGAGACGCGATCGAGCGCACGCCTCGCCGCTTGTCGCACGAAGCGGCGCCGACGACCAGCGCCGTCGGGCGGCGCTCCTTCGGCGCGCGCGACGACGCTTATTTCTTGGGCGGCGAGACGCGCAGCTGCGGGTCGAGGCGCGGCCCGACGACGGCGCGCACGGCGAAGGCCGAAACGACCATCGGCGCGAGGATGGCGGCGACGATCGCCCACGGCCCATATTTGTACACCTGGGCGGGCGAGATGAACGCGTACGACGAGGCCACGGCGAACGGCGCGCCGAGGGCCATCAGCCACGCGGCCTTGCCGGTGGGCAGCCGGCGCTGGCGGAGCGCGAGGAGCAGGACGTCGACCAGCACCTGCACGAGCGTGAACACGGTCGACAGGAGCGCGCCGGCGATCATCGCGATCGCCCAAACCGCCCATCGGTTCACGAACCGGTGCTCGGGCCCGAACGCCGCGTACAGCGACGCCGCGGTGGACATCGACAGCCACGGCCCCACCATCGCCGGGAAGATCCACTTGCCGATCTGCGGTCTCTCGTAGCGCGCGCTGGCCATGCAGTCCTCTGCCTCGTCTTACGTACCGTTAGCCCAAACGGTCCATTCCGCACGCGACTTCGAACGTGACCCGTGAAGCCCTGCGCACAGCACCTCACCCGCGTGGCCAACGCGGGCGCTTTGCGCGTCTCGGACCACCGCGCGAGGCGTAGGCTTGAGCCGACGGATGGCGCCGGAGGGCACCGCACCTGACGTGATTTCCCCCCAACTGGATCACTTCGCTGTGAGCGCAACGCGCGCGAGGCGTGAGATCGATCCGATCACAGAGTTGGAGGCCCGCCGCCCCCGCGCCGTCGGCGAGCGGTGGACGCGGTCCACGAAAACGGCACCTTTCGCGAAGAATCGCCGCACACCACCGCCCGAACCCGTGGGCCTCAGGCCCCCGACGCCGCCGGGCCCGAATCCTGCTTTAGCGAATCCCGTCCGCGCGACCTTCAGGAGGACCATGAGATCTCACCGCACCTTCCCCGCACGCCTCCTTCCCCTCGCCGCCCTCGTCCTCGGCGGCGCCCTCGCCGCGGCGTGCGGCTCCACGTCGACCGACGGCATCTCGGGCGGCGGCCCTCACGGCAGTCCCGGCGACGCCGGCGCCGACGGAAGCGATCCGGGGCCGCCCGGCCAGGGCGCGCCGTTCGAGGCCGTCGGCCCCGCGACGTACGTGCCGAAGGTGAAGAACCTGATGACCGGCCTCGCGGCGACCAACGAAGAGGTCGCCGCCGTCGTCGCCGATCCGAACGCGCTGCGCGGTCTCGTCGACGGGTGGATGGCGCTGCCGGAGTTCCAGGGCCGGATGCTCGACTTCTTCCGCAACGCGTTCCAGCAGAACCAGGTCAACCTGGGCACGCTCATGTCGAACCTCGGGCTCAACATGCAGTTCAACCAGGCGATTCAGAAGCAGCTCGAACGCAACATCATGGACAGCTTCCCCATGACGGCGTGGGAGCTCGTGAAGGCCGGCCAGCCGCTGAACAAGGCCATCACGACGAACCAGTACATGATGACCACGGCGATGATGACGCTCATGTCCTACGCCGACGATCTCCACGTCGACGACAAGGGCAAGACGACCAACCGCCCGCAGGCGCGCGGCGCCATCACGAGCTTCACGCTCGACCCGAACACGACCGCGACGCTCGCCGACTCGCTCAACCCGGCGAGCCCGAGCTACATGGTCTGGAAGCTCCAGGGCACGTTCACCGGCTGCACCGTGGCGCCGTTCGTGAACAATACGGCGCAGATGTACCAGCAGCTGTTCGGCTTCCTCGTTGGCCGGCCGGCCTACACGCCGTGCCCGCAGGGCAGCCAGCCGGTGTACACGCCGGTGCTCGCGGACTCGGATTTCTCCGACTGGCGCATGGTCACGTTGAACCCGACCGACGGGGCGACGCCGAGCACGACGCCCATCTTCTACGACCTCGAGAAGATGCGCGCCGCGAACGCGATGAACATTCACACGCCGCGCATCGGCTATTTCGGCACGCTCGCCTTCGACGCGAACTGGGGCACGAACGCGAGCAACGAGGCGCGCGTCACGGCGAACCAGTCGCTCATCGTGGCGATCGGCGAGAGCATCCTCGGGGAGGACACGATCGTGAAGTTCCCCGTCAACGCCACCGACGCGAACCACGCGACGAACCCGGCGTGCGCGGGCTGCCACAGCCAGCTCGACCCGTTCAAGCAGTACTTCCGCCAGTCGTACTCGCTGACGTACCACGACCAGACGGACACGACGCAGCTCGCGCAGCCGGCGGGCTTCAACATCGGCGGCGTGCAGGCGCAGGGCCAGGGCGTCCTCGACCTCGCGAAGATCTTCGCGTCGCACCCGCGCTTCCAGCTCGCGTGGGCGCAGAAGCTGTACTTCTGGGCGAGCTCGACGCCCGCGCTCGAGGACGATCCGGAGCTCGTGCGCATCGGCGCCGCGTTCGCGAAGGCGAACTACGACTTCAAGACGCTCGCACGCGAGGTGTTCTCGTCGCCGCTCGTCACGCTCTCGGCCGCGACGAAGACGACGCAGACCAACGGCGTCATCGACAGCATCGCCCGCCGCGACCAGTTCTGCGCGGCGCTCTCGAACCGCATGGGCCTCAAGGACGTGTGCGGCATGGCGACGGTGAAGCCGACGGGCACGCAATCGACCATCGCGGCGCGCGCGCTCCTCATGCCGGTCGACACGTACTACCGCGCGTACGCGCTGCCGTCGTACCCGACCAACCCCGACCTCTTCTTCCGCGACAGCGTCGAGTCGGTCTGCCGGCTCGTCGCCGACCAGGTCGTCGACGTCGCGGCAGGCAGCAAGTACTCGAGCAAGTCGTCCGACCAGGCGATGGCGGATTTCGTCGCGACGGTCATGAACGTCGGCTCCGCCGACCCGCGCCACGCCGCGGCGCTGGCCATCCTCAAAGACAACTACGCGGCGGCCATCGCGGCGAAGGCCACGCCGACCGACGCGTTGAAATCCACCTTCACGCTGGCGTGCATCGCGCCCACCAGCATCGCGATCGGTCTCTAGGAGGAACGCATGGACACCTCACGCCGCAACCTGCTCCTCTCGACCGTCTTCGGCGCCGGCTGGGTCGGCCTGCGCGCCCTCGCCACCGGGCTCCCCATCTCGCTCTTCATGCAGAGCGAGGCCAAGGCCGACCCGACGCCGCCGCCCGTCTGTCCGACGAAGCCGGCGCAGTACCTCGTGCTGCTCACGTCGGGCAGCGGCGATCCGCTGAACGCCAACGTCCCCGGCTGCTACGCCGACCCCGGCATCTACCACCCGCAGCTGCCGACGATGGCGCCGACGGCGATGACCGTGGGCGGGCAGCAGGTCACCGCCGCGCTGCCGTGGACGACGATGCCCGCCA
>JAYVXL010000474.1:0-5311 GCA_043785185.1 Myxococcales bacterium | reverse complement strand
CGTGAAGGGCGGCTTCGTCGTCGTCCCGAGCACGCCGCGCGCGGGCCTGTACCGCGTGCGGTGGACGGCGCCGCGCGTCGGCGCGGTCCTCATCCCGGCGAACCTCACGAGCGAGCGCGAGAGCGAGCTGCACGCCCGCCCGGTCGCGGTAGGCGCGGCGAACGGCGACCTGACCACCGCGCGCGCGCCCGATGCGCACCGCGAGTGGGCGCCGTGGCTCATGCTCTTCGCCGCGCTGGCGCTCGCGCTCGACGTTTGGTGGCTCACGCGCGCGCGCGTGGGCGCGCGCCTGGGCAGGGCCACGTGGCGCGGCGCGCTCACCCCGACGACGGCCGCGGTCGTCGCCTTCGGCCTCGCGCCGCTCGGCTACGAGGCGCTCGTCCACGCCGAATGGCTGCGCGAGACGTACGTCCGCTTCGGCGCGCCGCGCCTCCTCGCCGTGACCGCGCTCGCCGGCGCGTGGCTCGCGTGGCGCTTCACGAGGCTCCCCGCGCGCATGAGCCGCGCGCGACGGGCCGCCGTCGTAGCGCTCGCGTCGTTCGGCGTCCTCGGCGCGACGCTGGCGGCAGCAGAGCCCGAGATCGGCCGCCCGCTCGACCGCATGACCGTGCTCGTCGCCGTCGACCGCTCGCGCTCGATCGATCTGGTGCCGAGCGCGGAGGCGCGCGTGCGCGCGGAGCTTCAACTCGCCGAGCGCGGGATGCGAGGCGGCGATCGCATCGGCACGGTCGTCTTCGGCGCCGAGGCCGCGACCGAAGACCCGCCGCGGCCGCGCTCCGACCTCGCGCCGCCGCAGCGCGTCGCCGTCGGGCGCGACGGCTCCGATCTCGAGGCCGCGATTCGCCGCGCCCTCGCCGAGGTCCCGTCCGACACGACCGGGCGCGTCGTCCTCGTCACCGACGGCGTCCAGACGCGCGGCGACGCGCTCGCGGCCGCCGCCACCGCCGTCGCCGCCGACGTGCCGGTCGACGTCGTGATCCTCGAGCAAAAGACCGCGCTCGACGTGCGCGTCGTGTCCGTTCGCGCGCCGCCGCACGCCGACCGCGGCGAAGCACTCGATCTGCGCGTCGTCACCAGCAGCGGCGTCGCGACCGACGTAGAGGTTCGCGTCAAGCGCGACGGCGAGCTCCTCCACACCGCGCGCGCGCACATCCAGGCGGGGGAGGACGTGCTGCGCATCCGCGAGACCGCCGACGCGCCGGGCCTGCACCGCTACGACGTGGAGCTCTCCGCCCTCGACCCGGCCGCCGACGGCGCGCCCGACGACAACGCGGGGAGCGCGTTCGTGCGCGTGCGCGGCCCGGCGCTCGCGCTCGTCCTCGAAGGCGACGCGGGCAAGGGCGCGTCGCTCGCGCGGGCGCTCGAGGCGAGCGGCTTCCTCACCGAACAGCGCGCGACGACCGGCGTGCCGTCCGACGTCGGCGGCCTCGCGGGCTTCGACCTCGTCGTCTTGAGCGACGTCCGCGCGAGCGATCTGGCGCCAGTGCAGATCGAGGCGCTGGCCAGCTATGCGCGCGACCTCGGCGGCGGCCTCGTGCTCATGGGCGGCGATCGCTCGATGGGTCCCGGCGGGTACGCGCGCACACCGATCGAGGACGTGAGCCCCGTCGGCTTCGACCTGAAAAAAGAGAAGCGTCGCGCCTCGCTCGCCGAGGTCATCGCCATCGACTACTCGGGCTCGATGGCCGCCACCGTCGGTGGGCAGACGAAGCTCGCGCTCGCCAACGAAGCCGCCGCCCGCAGCGCGACGCTCCTCGGCGCCGGCGACCGCCTCGGCGTCGAGCACGTCGACGACCGCGTCGCGTGGACGATCCCGCTCGGCCCCGTCACCGACGCCGACCTCATCGCAACCAAGGTCCGCGCGGTCGCCGTCGGCGGCGGCGGCATCTACACCGACATCGCGCTCCGGGCCGGCTACGCCGCGCTCGAGAAGGAGACGGTGAACCTGAAGCACCTGCTCCTCTTCGCCGACGGCGCTGACGCGGAGCAGATCGTAGGATGCCGCGTGCTCGTCGGCGACGCGCTCCGTCACGGCATCACGACGAGCGTGATCTCGCTCGGCCGCGGCAGCGACACGCCGGAGCTCGAGGTCTTGTCGAAGGTCGGCGGCGGGCGTTTCTACCTCATCGACGACGCGACGAAGCTCCCGGCGGTGTTCACGCAGGAGACGATCCTCGCCGCGAAGAGCGCGATCCACGAAGAGCCGTTCGCGCCGAGCCTCGGCGCGCCCGGCGAGCCGACGCGCGCGGTGGACTTCAGCAAGGCGCCGCCGCTCGGCGGCTACGTCGTCACCGTCCCCAAGCCGCGCGCGACCGTGCTGCTGACCGGACCGGAGGGCGACCCGGTGCTCGCGACGTGGTCGGTCGGCATCGGCCACGCGGCCGCGTTCACGAGCGACTTCAAGGACCGCTGGGGCGCGCGGTGGCTCGGCTGGCCCGGCGCCGTGAAGTTGATGGGGCAGCTCGGACGCGACGTCGCGCGCAAGACCGACGACCCGCGCGTGCGCCTCGAGGCGGACGCCCAGGGCGGCGCGCTCTCGGTGCGCGCCGACATCGTGGGCGACGACGGCCGCGTCCAGACGTTCCGCCGCCTCACCGTGCACGTGGCGGGACCGGACGGCTTCGCGCGCGATCTGCCGCTCGAGGCCGTCGCGGCCGGGCGCTACGCCGCGACCTTGCCCCTCTCGCGCCCGGGCACGTACGTCGCGACGGCGAAGGACGACGTGAGCGGCGACGCGCTCGGCACGACCGGCGCGGTGCTCAGCGCGGGCGAGGAGCTGCGGCCGGTGGGCAGCGATCGCGCGCTGCTCGGACGCATCGCGCAGATGACCGGCGGCAAGGTCCGCGACACGATGGCGGGGCTCTTCGACGATCGCGCGGCGCGGCGGTTCGCGTACACGCACGTGGGGCCGCTCCTCGTGCTCGCCGCGGCGCTCGCGATGCTGGCGGGCGTGGCGGCGCGGCGCCTCGGGACACCCGCGTTCGTGACGGCGGCGCTCGCGCGGGCGAGGGAGGCCGCGCAGCGCCGCGCGGAAGGCCGCGGCGCGCACGAGGCCGCGGTCGCGCGCGAAAATGCCCGCGCGGTGGAGCAGGCCCGCGCCAACGCGACGCTCCTCGAGCGAAAGCGCGCCGCCCACGCGGCGTCGCCCGCGGCGGCGCCCGTTTACCTTCCGCCGGCCGGCCCGATGGCGCCGCTGCCGCGGAAGGTTCCGCTCGCGCCGCCGACCACGGCGAGCGCCCCGGGCGCGACGACTCCGGACGCGCCCGCCGAGCGCCCGCTCACCGCCGCCGAACGCCTCGCGCTGCGCCGCCGCGAGCGCAAGTAAGACGGCGGCGGCGGCGGCGCCTGCCGCGGCGTCAGCGCGGCGCGCGTCGACGGCGCTTCACCGCGAGCGCGACGGCGCCCGCGACGAGCAGCCACCCCTCGCCGCGCCCTCGCCCGGTGCCGAGCGCCGGCGCCGCCCCGCAGTGCGCGGGCGGATCGCTCTGGCACGCCGAGGTAAAGCCGTGCCGCGGCGTCGGATCGCACGCGCTCATCGCGATGCGCCCCGTCGCCTCGACCGAGACGTCGACGCGACGCGTCCCATCCGGCGGGTACACGTCGCAGATCGCCGCCATGTCGTCGAGCCCGATCGTCCGCTTGCGGATGTCGTGCCCTTCGTCTTCGTAGAACATCACGCTCGCCTTCGACGGCGCGTGCGCGAGGCCGAGCATGTGGCCAATCTCGTGCGTCAGCACCGACTGCAGGTCGAACGTGTTGCCGTCGAGGACCTCGTCACCCGTGAGGCGCACGATCTTGTGCTGACTGCTATTGAGCTCGATGTCCGCGTCGAGAATCTCGCCGGTGTCCGGGTTGAACGAGACGGTCGTGAGCGCGATCGTCGGCGACGTACCGTCGAGCGAGACATCGCCGGGATTCTGGCCGTGCAGGGGCCAGCCGTCGTCGCGGAAGATGATCACGTTCTGGTTCGGCGCGACCTTGTTGTAGCCAATGCGGTCGCACGCCGCCGGGCCGAGGTAACGCGCGTCGACGCTCGGGTGCGAGCCGCCCGTGCCGTCCGTCCGGCACGCGCGCGTGGTCCACGCCGCGAACCCTGCCGTCACGGCGTCGAACGCCTCGTCGTAGGAGATGTGGTGACCGCCATCCTTCTGGAGCGACCAGCCCAAGCATCCGCTCCGCCAAAAGAGCGGCACGTCCTTCACGCCCTGCGCGCCGCACGTCTGCGGCCAGCCTTCGGGCTCGCAGAGGCCGCCCTGCGGGAAGTTCTTCGGCGCCGGGCACGTCGTCGAGCGGCAGTAGCCGCCGAGTGCGGACGCGGCGGCCTTCGTCGTGTCGACCTTCTCGCTGCCGGACGGCGACGAACAACCCGCCCACGCGAGCGCAGCGAGCGCGGCGCACGCGAGGACCGAGGCGTGGCGCGCGCGCATGCGCAATGGATACCACCGCGCCGCGCCGGCGCAAACGCGCGCGGCCTCTCGTCTGGTCTTAGCGCGCGAGCGAAATGATGAGCGCGAGCCCGCCGCCGACGAACAGCGCGATCACGCCCACCACGACGGGAATGATCCAGGGCGGACGGCCCTGCGGAACGCCGGCCGCGCCCTCGTCCATGCTGTATTGCGCGGCGCGCACCGCCTGAAAGGCTTGATCCATGCCCTGGCCGTGCTGCTCCTGCTGCTGCTGCTGCTGTGCCTGCTGCCCGCCCGCGTGCCCCTGACCGCCCTGGGGATAGCCGCCCTGGCCGGCGCTCTGCATCGTCTGGCCCCCGCGCGGGCCACCAGCCGTTGGCCCGGCCGCGAACGGATCGGCGGAGGCCTCGAGCGCGCGCGCCGGCGCGAGCGCCATCGCGCGCGGCATCGACTCGGCGAGCTGCCGCGCGAGCTCGGACTGCGGCGTCCGCGCCCACAAGCGGTGATCGCCGGTGAGCCCGTACGCGTGCCCCACGGCGTCGGCGAGCGCGCCGACGGTGCGCGTGCGGATGTTCGGGTTCTTCGCGAGCGCCTCTTCGATCACGGCGTCCATGGCCGGCGGCACGGGAAACCGCGCGCCCTTCTTGCGCGCCTTCTCGCTCGGCGGGTCGGGCTCCTTCGTCATGATCGCGAGGAGGATCGACGGACCGTTGCTCCCTTCGAACGGCACCGAGCCGGTGATGCACTCGTAGGTGATCGCGGCGAGCGCGAACACGTCTGCGCGCGCGTCGAGCGTGTCGAGCCCTTGCGCTTGCTCGGGCGCCATGTAGAACGGCGAGCCGATCGTCGTGCCGAGCACGGTGAGCTTCTTCGCGTCCTTGTTCTTGTCCTTCACCGAGCCAAAA
>JAYVXL010000473.1:0-5314 GCA_043785185.1 Myxococcales bacterium | reverse complement strand
CCGTCGGCGGGCGCCTCATGAAGCGCTTGGGCACCGCGACGCTTCGCGCGGAGCAGCGCTTCTACATCGACTCGTGGGGCACGAAGGCGAGCTCGACGGACGGCCGGTACATGATGGACCTGAACCGTAACTTCCGCGTGTGGCCGCACTTGCGCCTCCACGCGCAGACGGGCGCGGACTTCTCCAACCTCGCGTACACGGCGATCGTGGACCCGACCACGCTGTCCGTCTCACTGCCGACCTTCCGCACCGGCGACCGCGAGCTCGCGGCGCTCGTGACAGCGACCGTGGGCGGGGGAACGCGGATTGCGCTATCTTCCCCAGAGGCGGCGACGCAATTCGCCATCCTGGTTTCGGGTGACTTCATGTACACGAAGTTTCTCAACTCGCTGTTCGTGACGACCCGCAGCGCCATCTACGGCACGGTCGGCTTCGAGGCGGAGTTCGAGTGATGAAGCCCACGTCGCGCCGACGGGAGAGACTGCTTCAGGCGGCGTGCGGATGCGCGATCGCCGTCGTCGCGATCGGGCTCGGCTCGTGCGCGGATCCAGTGCACGACCTGCAGGTGAAGGCGCTCGGCGGCGAGGCGCCGAACGTGCCGGTCGGCGAGTACCACCGCGCCGGTCAGCCCTGTACCACGTGCCACAGCCAGTACGGTCCGGCGACGAACTCGTACGCGGTGGCCGGCACCGTCTTCCACGGGCCGCAGAAGGCGATCGGTGAACAGGGCGTCCGCGTCGAGATGGTCGACTCCAACGGCTCGCAGCGCAACGCGACGACCAACTGCGTCGGCAACTTCTTCATCCCGGCGTCGGATTGGGATCCCGCGTTCCCGGTGCTCGTGATGATCCGAAAAGGGCAGCTGTCTCGGCCCATGAACAGCCACATCGGTCGCGAAGGCTCATGCAACCAGTGCCACAAGGATCCGCTGAGCTTCGACTCGCCGGGCCACGTCTCGCTCGTGCCGGAGGAGGACAACGCGCCGCCGCCGCAGGACTGCCCGGTCAGCCCGGTCGCGAGCCTCCCGGTGATCCGATGAGCCGGCAGACGGTCGCGGACGTGAGCGCGCTCCGCGTCGCTGCGGCGACGTTGTTGCTCGGCCTGTTCGCCGCGGCGGCGTGCGTGTCGGGGCCCGACACGGAGCGCCAGACGTACGTGGGGCCGCTGGCGAATGGCCAGACGGTGGCGCCCGACTTCAACGCCTACCGCGATCACGTCGACGCGTATCTCGGCAAGCGCTGCGCGACGCTCGACTGCCACGGGCAGCTCGGTCGCGGCCTGCGCCTCTTCAGCACGCAGGGCCTCCGCACGTTCGACGCGTCGGGCGGCGGCTACTTCCCGTACGCGAGCGGCCGCGACCCCATCCAGCCTGACGAGGTGCGCCGCAACTACCTCTCCGTCATCGGCCTCGAGCCCGAGGTGATGACGCAAGTGATGGCCGGCGGCGGCGCCGACCCGCTGAAGCTCCTGCTCCTCAAGAAGCCCCTGCTCTACGAGGGCCACAAGGGCGGCCAGGTCATGGTCGACACCTCGGACCCCGGCTTCAAGTGCATCGCGAGCTGGCTCGCCAGCGCGATCGACGTCGACTCCTGCACCAAGTCCTTGGAGATTCGCTGAGCCTCTCGCGCGGACCGCGCGCGGCGCGCGATCCCTGACCTTCTGCGGGATCGCGCCGCGCGCGACGTGACTCCCGAACCTCTCGGCTCAGGTCACGACGGCGTTGACGAGGCCCGGGAACGCCGGCCCGCGGTAGAAGTCTTGGACGCGGCGCAGATCGCCCTTCGCGATCGCAAAGGCCGCCGCGGCGACCGCGGTGTTGCCCATGCTGGCGGTCGAGACCGTCTGGCTCGTCGGCACCGGGTTGCCGGTCTGCGGGTCGAACGTCGAGACGCCGTTCATGCCGTATTTGCCGAACCAGCCCGTCTTCAGGTAGCCCGCGCCGTAGACGTAGATCCAGTTGGCGTTGCCGTTGGTGCCGTCCGGCCAGCCGCTGCGCTCGAGCGGATCCTTCGGCAGGTCGCCGGCGATCGTGATGACGAGGTTGTCGGCCAGGCTCTTGGACGAGCAGCCCGGGTCCGGCGTCGCCATGGCCTGCGCCATGAACGCGTCGAACTGCATGCCGAGCGCCGCCGCCATGTCGGCCGGCATCTGGTCGCCGCCGCCGAAGGCGCCGTGCGGGTCGTCGAGGAACGGGCTCATGTTGATCATCGACGTCAGCCCGAGCTTGAACGCCTTGATCGCCGTGATGAGCACGTGCGCGTGATCCTTGAGCGCGGTCGCCGTGCCGGCGTTGACGCCGTACGCCGCCTCGTCCGCCGCCGTCGGCGTGAGCTGCGCCGCGAGGTTCTTTCCGAGGAGGTTCGCGGCGATCTTGCCCGTCTCGTACCCGCGCGCGACCGACTGGCGGCCGGCCGCCGCGTTGAGGCCGAGGAACGCCTTGTAGTAGGCCTCGTGCAGCGCAGCGTTGCCCGGCGTCTGCAGCAGTGTCTTGCTCGCGACGCTGTCGAAGAGGCTCACGAGCCCTGCGGCGCTTCCGACCGACGAGAGCGACGGCGCGCCCGGCGCGGCGCCGTAGATGGTGGGGTTGATCGCGATGACGGGCAGCAGCGTCGGCGTCGCCTGCTGGATGGCCGCGAACGTGGCGAGCATGCCTACGCCCGTCGCGATCTCGTGCTTCGGCGTGTTCGTGTGGCCGGCGTTGTCGCCGCCCATGAGCCCGGTCATCTGCCGGTTCGCCGGCAGCGTGGCGAACGGCGACTTGCTCGCGCGCGCCCACGGCCGGTCGGTCCCGGCCACCATCGTGCCCTTGCCGACCTCGTGGAACGCGTAGTTCGCGTTGTTCACGGTGGCCTGCTCGATGTGCGGGAAGAGCAGCGTGTACCAGGCGAGAGCGCCGTTGGCCGCGTTGATGTGGATGGATTTGTTCGTCAGCGTGCACGCCGCCTGATCGGCGAGCGCGACTCCGCCGACGCCCGAGAGCGCGTCGAGGAAGCGCGCGCGCTCGAGGCCGAGCCCCGCTGCGGCCACCGCCGTCCATTTCAGGAAGTGTCGTCGGCTAGCGCCGCGCAGATCTTTCAGTCGCTGGTCCGCCATGACGATTCTCCTTACTCGCACGTGTGAGCGGCCTCGAGGAGCGCCGCGATGGCAACCTGCACGCCCTGGGTGACGGTGGCGCCTCCCGCGACGGCGTCTTTGACGGCCTGGTCGGCGACGGCGACGTGGTCGTCGGTCGCCAGTGTGCCCATCAAGCAGGATAGGCCGTCCTTGCTGAATTTCCCAGTCGCGTCGGCGATGGTGACGCCGCTGCACGCCGCGGACGCGCCGAGGTTCGCTTGAATCTCCGGCGCGGCTGCCACGAAGACGTCGAACATCTTCGCCATCGCGCTCGTCGAGGCGAGCAGCGACTCGGGCGCGCGGCCGCCGTAGTTCGCGACGCCGAGCGCCGACGAGCCGTTCTTGTACAGCGTGAGCGCGTTGGCCTGCCCGTTCAGCTTGGCGCCGCGCGAGCTCAGGATCGAGCCGAGCGCGGCATAGGTGATCTTCGTGCAGCCGTGGTAGCGCGCCGCGGTGACGCCGCCGGTCGGATCGGACACGTGCTTGTCGGCTTGCTGCATCGCCCCATACTCGCCGACCTGGTTCGGCGCGTTGAAGTCGTGGTGGATCGATAGGGCTTGCCCGCGCGACTCCGCCGCGGCGGCGCCGCCGAGCTTGTCGTTCGGATCGCCTGCGGAGCAGCCGCTACCGGCCAGGCCGGCCGCGGCGACGAGGGTGAGAAGAATGCGTTTCATGGGGGTCTCCTGCTTCCTCTCAGAACTTCGTGAAGTCTTCCGACGTGAACACGTTTCGGATGACGCGCTTCAGCTTCATGCCGTTCCCCGTGAAGTCTTTCACGAGCGGGTCGGTCACCGCAGGCGGGATCGAGGCGAGGTCGTTGACGACGTCGCCGCGCGACAGCGCCCAGTTCCAGACGCGATCCACGGCGCAGTGCGCGACCGCCGGGTCCGACGCGACCGCCGCGCCGAGCGACGGAATGTCGGTGACGGTGACGCCGTTGCGCCACGCGAACGTCTGCTGACCCGGCGGCAGCCAGTCCGTGAGCACGGACGTCGGGTTGCCGGTCGACGGTGTCTTCACCTGAATCGTCGTCTGGTACGCGCCGTTCGCGTCGAAGAACGCGAACATCGGCGCCATGTGGTTCATCGTCGTGTGGCAGTTCGCGCAGATGATCGAGCTCGTGTCCTGAAAGTCGATCTTCGCGGTCGGCGTGTTCGTCTTGCCGGTGATGCTGTTGAAGTTCCAGGGGCTCGTGTACGTGCCGGCGCCCATCGGCTGCGCGCCGCCGAGCTCGGCCGGGAACTTCGAGCAGGCGAACGTCTCTTGGATGAAGCGCACGCGGCGGAAGGCCATGTTCGCGTAGAACTGCGACATGAGGCCCGGGTCGGAGAGGACGCCCGCGGTGGGCGCGTTGCCCGGGCAGCTCGCCGGCGTGAACGTGCCGCCCGCGTACGTCGGGCACGTGTTGCTGCTCGCCGTGAAGAGGTCGGTGTACGGGCGGTCGTTCACGACGACCATGGCCGCGAACGTCGCCGCGGTGTCGTAGCTCGGCGCGCCCTGCTTCATCGCGCCCATGGGGCCGGTGCGGAACGTGTCACGGAACCACTGAATCATACGGGTGCCGAAGCGCGGATCGCTCGTCAGCAGCCGGTCGATGTACGCCTCGTAGGCGACCTTCTGTTCGGCCTGCGCCTTGCCCTCGAGCGTCTTCAAGTCCGCGAGCGTGGGCAGCTCACCGACGAGCTTGAGCGTCGCCGTGCGCATCGCCGCGCCGTAGTCGAACACGCGGGTGTCGACGTACGCGGGGGGCTGCTCGGCCGGGGTGCCGGAGCTCGCGCCGCCGCCACCGCCGCCGCCGCCGCCACCGCCTTGACCGCTTCCGCCGCTCGCGCCGCCCGCGCCCGCGCCGCCGAGCGTGTTCGGGTCATCGCCGCCCGAGCCGCACGCCATCAGCGAGACCGCGATGCCGATCGCCGCGAGCTTCGCGCTGAGTCGCAGAGTGCTTCGTCGCATCGTCTCCCAACCTTTCCGTTTCGCGTACCGTTTCATCGCAGATACCTTGCCGGGCTCACTCGCCCGAGAGCCAGCTCTCAATTTGCGCCGTGAACCCGGCCACGTCGCTCACCGTTCCGCCGCCGTGGTTGCCGCTTTGGCCCGTCGGGTGGAGGATGATCGCGCTCCGGGCGTGGTTCGCCTTGTCGACCTTCGTCAGCGCCTGCGCGCACGCGGCCGTGTAATCCGGCGCGCCGCCGACGAGCGC
>JAYVXL010000472.1:0-5314 GCA_043785185.1 Myxococcales bacterium | reverse complement strand
CGTCACGACGATCGGCAGCGGCGCGGTCCTCGCGGGCGGCGTCGTCGTCATCCTCGTCGGGATGAAGCACCACGGCGACGCGGACGGCGAGCTGTCGCAGCCGAGGAACGACGCCGCGCTGCTCGCCGGCGGCGCGATGGTGTTCGCCGGCATCGTCGGCGGCATCGTCGGGACATCGTGGATCGTGAACAACGCGCATACCTCCGTCGACGGCGACGTCCGCAAGGCCGGCTCGGCCAACGCGGCGCGCCTGCCCGTCTTCAACACGCCGAAGCAGGTCGGCATGCCGGCCCTCACGACGGTGCCGCTCCTCTCCGGCTCGTTCTGACCGAAGCCTCGCCCGACGTGCGGCGATTCGTCATTCTGGGGCAGAGCGCGCTGGCGGATCCGGACTTCCTCCTGCACGACTTCGCGGGGACGAGCGGCCGGCTCGACGTGCTCGCGCGCTGCGTGCGCGCGGGCCTGCTCTTTTCCCACGGCGTCCGGCGCGACGCGACGGTGTACCTCGTCCTCTTCGGCGGCCCGCGGGCGCCCCGCGTCGTGCGCTTCTCCGGCGCGGACGCAAAATACGTGCGTCCCGACGAGCGAAATTTGTCGGTGCAGCTGAAGAAGGTGCTCGCGTACGACGACGACGGGGCGCGCGAGGGCTTCGTCGAGGTGCGCGCGGGGATCTCGCTCGCGCGCGGCGCCCTCGGGCCGGTCCTCGCCGACCTCGCCGGCGCGCCGCTCTTCGTGCTCGAGGAGGGCGGGCCCGACGTGCGCGCGCTCCCGGCGGAAGACCTCGCGCGCGGCGCGTTCTTCCTCGGCGACCACCACGGCTTCGACGCAGGCGTGCGCGCCGAGCTGGCGGCGGCCGGCGCGCGCCCGCTCGGCGTCGGCCCGGTCAGCCTTCACACCGAAGACGTCGTCACCCTCGTCTCGAACGAGCTCGATCGCCGCGCGGCGACCTGACGCGCGGCGCAGGCTTCCGCTATTCTACGGCACCAATGGCCGATCCTGTCGTTCCGAAGCGTGCGCGCGTCGTCGTCATCGGCGGAGGCGTCATCGGATGCTCCGTCGCGTATCACCTGGCGCACATGGGCTGTAAGGACGTCGTGCTCCTCGAGCGCGACAAGCTCACGAGCGGCACGACGTGGCACGCCGCCGGCCTCATGGTGACGTTCGGCTCGACGAGCGAGACGTCGACGGAGATGCGGAAATACACGCGCGACTTGTACGCGCGGCTCGAGGCGGAGACGGGCCAGTCGACCGGCTTCAAGGCGTGCGGCTTCATCGAGGTCGCGACCGAGAAGGACCGCCTCGAGGAGTACCGTCGGGTGTCGGCGTTCAACCGCCACTGCGGCGTCGACGTCCACGAGATCTCGGCGGCCGAGGTGAGGGGCCTCTTCCCGCTCGCGAAGACCGACGACATCCTCGCCGGCTTCTACGTAAAAGAAGACGGCCGCGCGAACCCCGTCGACCTCACGATGGCGCTCGCAAAGGGCGCGCGCATGCAGGGCGCCACGCTCCTCGAGAACGTCCCGGCGCTCGGCGTGCTCACCACCGGCGGCGCGCGCGGCGCCGTCACGGGCGTGCAGACGCCGTTCGGCGACATCGCGTGCGAGGTCGTCGTCAACTGCGCCGGGATGTGGGCGCGGCAGCTCGGCGCGAAGAACGGCGTCGTCATCCCGAACCAGTCGGCCGAGCACTACTACCTCATCACCGACAAGGTCCCGGGCATCGACGCGTCCTTCCCGGTGCTCGAGGATCCCGGCTCGCACGGCTACTTCCGCGAGGAGGTCGGCGGCCTCATGGTCGGTCTGTTCGAGCCGATCTGCGCGCCGTGGAACGTCGGCGGCGTGCCGGAGGACTTCTCGTTCGGCGAGATCACGCCGGACTGGGATCGCATGGGGCCGTACGTCGAGAAGGCGATGAGCCGCGTGCCGATCTCGCTCGAGGTCGGCGTGCGCAAGTTCTTCTGCGGCCCGGAGAGCTTCACGCCGGACCTCGCGCCGATCGTCGGCGAGGCGCCGGAGCTCAAGAACTACTTCGTCGCCGCCGGCCTCAACTCGATCGGCATCCTCACCGGCGGCGGCCTCGGCCGCGTGCTCGCGCACTGGATCTTGACGGGCCGCCCCGACGTCGACGTGACGGGCATGAACATCGACCGCCTGCACGCCTACCAGATGAACCCCGAGTACCGCCGCACGCGCACCGTCGAGTCGCTCGGCATGGTCTACCAGTGCCACTACCCGACGCGCTCGATGGAGACCGCGCGCGGCGCGAAGAAGTCCGCGGTGCACGATCGCCTCGCCGCGGCGGGCGCCTACTTCAAGGACGTGAGCGGGTGGGAGGGCCCCGACTGGTACGCGCCGCCCGGCGTGGCGCCGACGGTCGACCGCCTCTCGTGGGGCCGGCAGAACTGGTTTCCGTACTGGAAGGCCGAGCACGACGCCGCGCGCGAGGGCGTCATCCTCATGGACATGTCGTTCATGGCCAAATTCCACGTGCAGGGGAAGGACGCCGGGCGAATCCTGAACCACATCTCGGCCAACGACGTCGACGGCGCCGCCGGCACGATCACGTACACGCAGTGGCTGAACCACCTCGGCAAGCTCGAGGCGGACTTGACGGTCACCAAGCTCGGCGACGAGCGCTACTGGGTCGTCGCCTCCGACACGGCGCACCGCCACGTGGAAGCGTGGATGAAGCGGCACATGGACGGCGCGCACGCGTTCGTGACCGACGTGACCGGCGGCTACGCGCAGCTGAACGTGCAGGGTCCGCGGTCGCGCGAGCTCATGTCGCACGTCACGACGGCCGACATGTCGAACGACGCGTTCCCCTTCCGCGGCGCGCGCGAGATCGACATCGGCTTCGCGCGCGTGCTGTGCGTGCGCATCACCTACCTCGGCGAGCTCGGCTACGAGCTGTACATCCCGACGGAGCAGGCCGCGCACGTCTACGAGCGCCTGATCGCCGCCGGCGAGAACGTCGGCCTGCGCCACGCCGGCCTGAAGGCGCTCGCGAGCCTGCGCATGGAGAAGGGCTACCGCGACTACGGCCACGACATCGACAACACCGACTCGGTGCTCGAGGCGGGCCTCGGCTTCGCGGTCGACCTGAAGAAGCCGGGCGGCTTCCTCGGCAAGGAGGCCGTGCTCGCGAAGAAGGCGGAGGGGCCGCTCAAGCGCCGCATCGTGCAGGTGCTCGTAAAGGATCCCGAGCCGATGATGTTCCACGCGGAGATCGTGCGGCGCGACGGCAAGGCCGTAGGGTACGTGCGCGCGGCGTCGTACGGTCACACGCTCGGCGGCGCGGTGGGCCTCGCGATGATCGACGGCGGCGGCGAGCCGGTCGACGCGGCGTATTTCGCGAAGGGGACGTGGGAGGTCGAGATCGCGAACACGCGCTACCCGGCGGTGGCGTCGATGCGGCCGCTGTTCGATCCCGAGAACAAGAAGATCAAGGGGTAGGCGCGACGTGAGACGAGGGGCGCGCGATCGCGACGCTCCACGTGCGGAGTCGCGCGGCGCTCACTGACACTCGGCCACGCACTTCTGAAAACCGCACGCGTACATGTTGTTCTCGGCCTGCGTCGGCGGCTTGCTGAGGCACTCGTTCGCGCAGCCGAAGCCCCCACCGCCCGCGCGGCACGCGTTGAAGCACGCGAACGAGGCGGTGCAGGCGCCCTCCAGCAGACACACGCCCTCCTCTTGGCAGCAGCGCGCCGCGATGCACGCGCCGCATCCGCCCGAAGCCGCCGGGCACGCGAACGGGCCGCCGCAGACGAACGCGCTGCACTGACCCGCGCAGCACTCCACCGCGGACGCGCACGCCTCGCGGTCCGGTTTGCAGAGCGGGCGCGGGCCGCCGCAGACGCCACCGGCGCACGGTAGTCCGTTGCAACAGTCGGCCGCCGCGCCGCACGCGGCTCCGGAAGGAGCGCACTGCGGCGGCGGGGGCGGCGGCCGGCCGCAGACGCGGGCGCGGCACGACAGCGCGCCGCAGCATGGCGTGGCGAAGTTGCAGGGCTCGCCGAAGGTCAGGCACCGAGGGTCGGAGGGCAGGCAGCGCCCGCCCTCGCACGTGCCGCCGCAGCAGTCGAGCGAGCGGCCGCACGCGGCGCCGGTCGGCACGCAGACATCGGGCGGAGGGGGCGGCAGCGCGAAACCTGGAGGAGGCGGCGACCCGACGCCGGCCTCGACTCCGGAGTCGACGCCGACGACGACCGTGTCCGCCACGCCGTCGCTCCCGAGCGAGGAACGCCCGCATCCCATGGCCGCGAGGGCGATCGCCGTGAGCGCGAGGGTGGCAGCTGAAAAACCCATCTTCCGTCCCATGGCCGAGCGCGGCGCAATCTGCCACGGGATCGGCGTCCGTCAATTCCGCGGGCCGATTGACGTCCGCGCGCGATCGCCGCACGCTGCCGCGCATGAGCGAACGAATCACGCGGGAGCGCGACGGACACGTCCTCCTCATCGGCGTGAACCGCCCCGAGAAGCGCAACGCCTTCGACCTCGCCACGATCGACCAGCTCGCCGACGCCTACCAGGAGCTCGGCGACGATCCCGAGCTGCGCGTCGGCGTCCTCTTCGGCCACGGCGATCACTTCTCCGCGGGGCTCGACCTCGCAGAGGTCGGCCCGCACGTCGCGGCGCACGGTCCGCAGGCGCTGTCGGGCAGCAAGAAGTACGACCCCTTCGGCGTGTGGGCGCCGCCGGTGCCGAAGCCGATCGTCATGGCGGTCGCGGGCATCGCGTTCACGCTGAGCATCGAGCTCGCGCTCGCGAGCGACATCGTCGTCGCCGCGGAGGGCGTGCGCTTCCGCCAGCTCGAGATCGGCCGCGGCATCCTGCCGTTCGGCGGCGCGACGCTCCGGGCCGCGACGCAGCTCGGGTGGGGCAACGCGATGCGCTTCCTCCTGACGGCCGAGGAGTTCGGCGCCGCCGAGGCGCTGCGCATCGGCCTCGTGCAAGAGGTCGTCGCGGCGGGGCAGCACGTGACGCGCGCCCGCGCGCTCGCCCAGCTGATCGCCAAGCAAGCGCCGCTCGGCGTGCAAGGGACGCTCGCGAACGCGCGCGTCGTCGCCCAGAGCGGCGTCGCCGCGGGCACCCTCCACCTCGCGGGCCTCTTGCCAGGCATCCTCGCGAGCGAGGACGCGAGCGAAGGCGTGCGGAGCTTCGTCGAGCGGCGCGAGGCGCGCTTCACCGGGCGCTGAGGCGACCGCCTTCGCGGGCGACCCTCAGCCGCGCGCGGGCGAGGCCTTCTTGCGTGACTTGGCGGGCTTCTTCGCCTTCGCGGGCTTGCCCGCCGCGCGGGGCGGCGGCGGCAG
>JAYVXL010000471.1:0-1549 GCA_043785185.1 Myxococcales bacterium | reverse complement strand
GGACGGGTCGTCGAGCGGGAGCAGCGGCACGAGCGGAAGCAGCGGCGCGAGCGGAACCAGCGGCACGAGCGGCACGAGCGGAAGCAGTGGCGCGAGCGGCACGAGCGGAACCAGCGGCGCGAGCGGAAGCAGCGGTGGCGAGGGCGGGAGCTGCCCGGGCATCGACACGAAGACGGACGCGGCCAACTGCGGGCGCTGCGGACACGACTGCCAGGGGGGCACGTGCACCGCCAGCAAGTGCGACCCGGTGACGCTCGCCGCCCTCCAGAAGGAGCCCAACGGCATCGCCCTCGACGGCACGAACGTCTACTTCACGACTGGCGGCGGCTCGGTCTCCCTCGTGCCCAAGGCGGGCGGCACGCTGAAGGCGCTCGCGACAGGCCAGACGGGCGCGCAGGGCGTCCAGATCAACGGCACGAAGCTTTACTGGTCGAACGGCGACTACCCTTTCGACGACGCGGGCGCGAAGGGCGGCATCTGGACTTGCGATTTGCCGGCCTGCGCCGCGCCCAAGCTCCTCGCGCCGGGCGACAACCCGATCAACGTGCAGCTTGCGAACGGCACGCAGTACTTCGCCGGCAGCAACGACTCGACGATCCGCGTCGTCCTCGCGGACGGCGGCGCCGGCATCCTCGCGACGACCAACCGCCCCTTCGGCCTCGGCGTCGACACCGCGTACGCCTACTACACGAGCAGCCAGCCGAACCTCTACCGCGCGCCGCTCGACGGCGGCCCCGCCGAGGCCGTGGGCCCCGGCATCGTGAACAGCGGCATCATCGGCTACGTCACGCTCGACGGGACGCGCTTCTATTGGGCGCTCACCGACGGCACGGCGCACCATGTCTTCGGCGCGCTCAAGAGTGATCCCGGCTCGCTCATCGATTACGCGCGCAACGACGGCGGCGTCACGATCCAGCCGGTCGGCGTCGCCGTCGACGCGACGAACATCTACTGGACGACCGACGGCACCTACAGCGGCCCCGCGCCGGTTGGCGACGGCAAGGTGCTCACGTGCCCGATCGCGGGGTGCGGCGCCGGCGGCGCCGTGGTCGTCGCGGACGGGCTGACCGGGGGCGGTCCGCTCGTCATGGACGGCAGCGCGCTCTATTGGTGCGAGTTCGGCCAGCGCGGCGCGGGGACGGGACGCGTGCGCAAGGTCGCCAAGCCGTAAAGCGCCCGGCGGCGGACGCGCGCGCCGTCGCGGGCACTCGCGGCCCCGCGCGGAGCGCTATTTTGCGTGCGCCGGCGCGGACGGCTGCGACATGTCCATGCCGCAATCCGCCATCCGCTGCTTGCCGAGGAAGCGACGCGCGCGGCGCTTGGCGATCGTGTTGTTGAGGCGCTGCTCGGGGTCGGGATCGTCCGCCGCGAGCACCTCGTTCAGGAGCTTCTCGTAGAGCGCGCGATCGGCCTTGAGGCACGCGTACGTCTGCGCGTACGTCAGCTGGACGAGCAGCGTCTTGCCCTTGGTGAGGACGACGAGCTTGTCGAAGAGCTTCTTCGCCTCATCCATCTCGGCGATGACGGCGCGCGCGTGGTACGCGGCCAT
>JAYVXL010000470.1:0-1552 GCA_043785185.1 Myxococcales bacterium | reverse complement strand
GGCGCGCGCGCTCGCCGGCGGCGCACCGGGCGGATACCGCGTGCGCTGCGGCCTCGACCGCTTCGCGCTCCGCGCGCGCACCGGGATGGTCGGGAGTGTCGCGGCGGTGATCGTGTACGTCGATCTGGCGTGCGCCGTCGAGGCGCGCGAGACGCAGGCGCTCGTCTGGCGCGGCGCGCTGCGCGGGCGCTCGCTCGCCAGCGGGCGCATGCCGCTCTCGGGCGAGGCGGCGCTCGTGCAGTCGCTCGCCGACCGCGCGATGAGCGACGTCGTTCGCGAGCTCGCGAGCGACCTCGCCGTGCGTGTCCTCGGCCTCGGCGGCGCCCCGAGCGCGCGCGTCTTCGCGGACGAGGCCGCGCGCGCGAGCACGGGCGGCGTGGACGACGCGCCTTTCGGCGGCGCGGCGCTCTCCGAGGCGCGCGACAAGCTCGCGCTCGTCTTGCCGAGCCTGGGCGACCTCGACCCGCAGGTGCGCGCCGCCGCGTGGAACGCGGTCGCGATGGCGATGGGTCCGCGCGAGCCGTGGCTCGCCCCCGACACGCTGCTCGACGACGACCCGACCGTCCGCTTCTACCAGTACAAGGCGCTCGCGCGGACGGCGAACGCCCGCGCGCTCGCCAAGCTCGAAGAGGCCCGCGCGCGCGAGGACGAGGCGTGGCTGCGGGAGCTGCTCGGCGACGCGCTCGCGACGGGCGGCTTAGGCCTCCCGCGGAGCGGCGGGCCCTGACGGGACGCGGACGAACGCGAGCGCCGTCACGAGCGGCGCGGTGACGAGGCCGTAGCGGCCCGCGCCGAAGAACGCGGCGTGCGCGAGCGCCGTCGCGGCGACGACCACGGCGGTCCACGGCACGACGAGCGGCAGCGCGAGCGCGCCGCGGCGTCCGAGGAGCACGAGCGCGAGGGGCAGCGCCAGGTACGCGGGCCACGCGTGCTCGGTCACGGCGAACGCCGCGGCGACGGCGGCGACGAACGCGCGCGCGCGGCCGCGCGGTCCCGGCAGCCGCGCCACGGACGCGAGCGCACCGAGCAGGAGGAGGCGCGCGGCGAGCGTCTCGAAGGCGCCGAGCGCGAGCTTGTCGACCTCGCGAAACGAAGCGGCGTTCGAGGCGTGGAGGTACCACGGCGCGGCGCCGAAGTAGTCGAACGTGGCGGCGAGCTTCGCGGGCACCTTCGCGAGCCACGCGCCGGGCGCGCCCGCGATCGCGCGGCGGCCGGCGCGCGCGAAGCAGGCGTCCTTGCCCGCCTCGTCCCAGACGGTCGAGCACTCGGGCGGCACGTCGAGGCCCGCCCACGCGCCGGTCGTCGTCTGCGCACCGATGAGCAAGTTCCACCCGCCGTTCACGCTCACGAGGGCGCAGCGATCCATGCGCGCGCAGTTGCGCGCGGTCCACGGCAAGACCACACAGAGCGCGAGCGCCGTCACCAGCGCCGCGGCCCAAAGCCGCGCGCGCGCGCCGGCGCCGGCCCCGAGCGCGAGCGCGCCGAGCGCCGGCGCGAGGACGAGGCACTGGGGGCGCACGAGCGTCGCCACGCCGAGCGCGAGGCCCGCGCC
>JAYVXL010000469.1:0-1557 GCA_043785185.1 Myxococcales bacterium | reverse complement strand
GCGGCGAGGAGCTGCTCGCGCGCCTCGGGCAGGACGAGATCGATCTCGTCGTCCTCGACATCAACATGCCCGGCATGACCGGCATCGAAGCGGCGATGAAGATGCCGGAGGAGCGGCCGTACATCGTCTTCTTGACGGCCCACCCCGAGCACGCGATCCAGGCGTTCGACGTCGGCGCGACGGATTACCTGATGAAGCCGGTCGACGACGCGCGCCTCCGCCGCTCGCTCGACCGCGCGCGCAAGCAGCTCGACGCGCCGGCGGCCCGGAGCGACGGAGACGCGGCCAAGCTCGCGCGCCTCGCGATCGAGACGAAGGCCGGCGTCGTGCTCCTGTCGCCGGACGAGGTGACGCACGCGGTGTTCGACGGTCAGCTCGTGACCGTGCACACGAAGGACCGGTCGTTCCTGAGCGCGTCGACCCTGCAGGACCTCGAAGACAAGCTGCCGAAGGGGCTGTTCGAGCGGGTGCACCGGCGCGCGCTCGTGAACCTGCACCAGGTCGAGCGGCTCGAGCCGGTGCTCTCCGGCGGGTACGTCGCGCGGCTCGTGGGCGGCAAGACGGCGGACGTCTCGCGCCAGGCCGCGCGAAAGCTCCGGCGGCGGCTCGGGATCGTCTGAAGTTCCCGGCCCGCGGTGGCGCCGGGGGGCGAGCGGTCGAAGGGGGTCCGTGAGCGGTCACGCGCCGGGCCCCAGCCGCGCAATGCCGAGGCACGCTCGCGCGTCTTTCCATGCATGCAGACCCCCGGCTTCGGGCCCTCCCCGTACGTCCCCGCCCACCCCCTGACGACGCACGCGCCCGCCGCCGGCGAGCTCTTCGCCCGGCGCCCGCCGCCGCCGCCCATCGCGCCGGCGCGCCCCGCCGAGCTCGCGGCGCTCCTCGGCATCGTCGTGCTCCTCGACGTCGCCGCGTACGAGGCGCCGGGCGGCGCCGGCTTCGCCGCGCTCCTCGTCGGCCTGCCCGCCATCGCGCTCGCGGTCGCGCGCGAGCGCACGTCGTCGCCGCGCGGCGCGGTCCTCGCCGCTCTCCTCGCGCTCGCGGCCGCGCGCTGCGCGTGGGAGTCGAGCGCCGGCGCGGTCCTCGTCGGCGCCCTCTTGGTGCTGGCGTTCGCGATCGCGCTCCGCTCGAGGCGCCTGTTCGTGCCCGAGCTCGTCGTCTCGTGGATCGGCTCGACGTTCGGCGCGTTTCGCGAGCTTTGGAGCTTCGGCGGTACCGGCGTCGCCCTCGCGCGCCCTGAGCGGCTCCGCGCCGTGAAGTGGGCGGCGCTCCTCGTGCCGCTCGCGCTCGTGTCCGTCTTCGGCCTCGTCTTCGCCGCGGCCAACCCCGTCGTCGCGCGCGCGCTGCAGGCGGTGATCGCGCGGCTGCCGAGCCTCGCGTGGCTGCCGTCGCCGATGCGCGTCATGTTCTGGGGCGGGTGCCTCCTCGCTGGCGCGGGGCTGCTCCGGCCGGTCTATCACGCGCTCACCGGCGTCGAAGCGCGCCTCGGCCCGGGCGACGCGCTCGCGCCGTCCGCGGACCTCGCGACCGGCGCGCGCCTCGCCGTCGCACGCAACGGAA
>JAYVXL010000468.1:0-5364 GCA_043785185.1 Myxococcales bacterium | reverse complement strand
GCATGAGCATCGGCCTCACAAAAGTGCTTGGTAAACGATAGGGACGTCGGGTCGTGGGAGCAATCTCGCGGGAGCGATCGGGGGCTCGCGGCGTCGGTTTTCGAGTAAGTAAGGTGCGTGTCCGCGTACGCGCCGAGCAAGTCGTCCAATGGCCTGCCGAGGCCCAAATTCGCGAAGAAATCGTCCGCCCTGCCGCGGCGGTCCGGGGCGAGGGGTGAGGGGCGGTTCGACGTCCGTCCCCTTCGAAGCTTGTACGCGCGGCTCGTCCGTGAAGTTTTGGGTGCGCCCCTCCTCGGATTCGTTTTCCTCTCCTCTTCGTGGATGCACGCGGCCGGCCACGCGGTGCTCGCCTTGGCGGCCGGCATGTGTGTGCGCGCGGCGCTCGGGGCGGCGTCCCCCCTGGACGAGGGATCCACCTCATGGGCCTTCGTGGGGCCGCCGCAGGACCGCGCCGTTTTCGCGGCGATCGTGGGCCTCGGCGCGGCGCTCCTCAAGTCGGCGGGCGGCGTGTGCGCGGTGTATGCACAGGCACGGATCGCCGGAAACGTCGCCAGCCGCCTCCGCCTGGATGTGCTCGACCGCTGGCTGACACGACACCGGTTGCGCCGTCCATGGCACGCCGATCAGGGTGTGCGTGATCGGGACGCCGACGGCGCGGTCGCGGTGGGCGACGGCGCGCGCGGCGTGGCGGCGCTGACGCTGCGTGTGCGCGACGTCGAGTGGGGCCTGAGCACAGGCGTGCTCGGTGGCGCGCGCGCGGTTACGCAGCTCGTCCCGCTGGTCGCGGTCCTCGTCGTCGTGTCGCCGCGCCTCGCGGCGTGCGCGCTCTTCGTCCTCGCCCCGTTCGCGCTCGCGCTCGGGGCCGCGCGCCGCGCGTGGAAACGGGCGAACGCCGAGGTGGCGCGTCACAATGACGCGCTGCTCGAAGCGGCGGATGAAGCGGTCCGCCACGCCGACCTATGGACGACGTACGGCGCGGAGGCGAAGGCGCGCGGGCACGTCGCGGCGCTCGGTCATTCGATGGCGCGCGGCGCGGCGCGCGTGGACGCGAGCGCGGCCGCGCTCAGCGGCGCAAACGAGGTGCTCGGCGCGCTCGCGCTGCTCGCGGCGCTCGGCGCGGCGCGCGCGGGCTGGCTCGGCGCAGGGCTCGGCGGCGGCACGCTGCTCGCGTTCGCGGTCGCGTTCTTCCTCGCGTACCGGCCGGTGCGCGAGCTCACGGAGGCGCGCTTGGCCCTCGCCCGAACGCGCGCCGCGATGGAGGAGATCGAGGTCGCGGTCGCGGGGTCGAGATTGGAGGCGGCCGAGTCGGAGTCGAGGTCGGGGGCGGCGTGGCCGCTCGCCGCGCTCGAGATTTGCGACGTCCCCGTGGGCCGTGGGGTCGTTCTCTCGGCGCGCATCGGCCCCGGCGAGATCGTCGCCGTGTGCGGCGCGACCGGCGCGGGGAAGACCACGCTGCTCCGCGCGCTCCTCGGGCTCGACGCGCTCGTCGGAGGCGAGGTCCGCTACGACGGTCGCGCGCTCGACGGCGGGCCGGGACCGGCCTCGCGGCCGTTCGCGTGGGTGCCGCAGGACGCGCCGCTCCTCGCGGCGACGCTCGAAGAGAACGTGTGCCTCGCCGAAGGGGCCGCCGACGCCACCGCCGCGCTGGCGGCGATCGGCGCCGAGCGCCTGACGCGGGAGCTCTCGGGCGCGCGCCTCGGCGCCGGCGGCCGCGCGGTGTCCGGTGGCGAGCGGCAATGGATCGGCCTGGCGCGCGCGGTCGCCACGCAGCAGCCGGTGCTCTTGCTCGACGAGCCGACGAGCGGGCTCGACGCCGCGGCGCAGGCGCGCGTGCTCGAGGCGATCGCGCGGCTGCGCGGGTCGCGGACGGTCGTGCTCGTGACCCACCGAACCGAGCCGCTCGCCATTTGCGACCAGACCCTGCACCTTCCTCCCGTCGCGCCTTCCGTCGCGCCTCCCGTCGCGCCTCCCGTCGCGCCGGCGGTGACCGGATGACAAGCGGGGGAGTCGTCGACTACGGTGACCGCGTGAAGACGCGCTTGGCCGCCACGCTCCTCTTCCTTCCGCTGCTCGAGCTCCTCCTGCTCGGCGTCGCCGGCTGCGGCGGCGCGGCGCCCGCCCTGGGGCCGCCCGTCGCCACCACGACCGGCGCCGCGACCGGCGCCGCGCAAACGCCCGTCGCGCTCGCCCCCGCCATGATCGCGCTCGGCGCGCCCGACCACGCGACGGCCTTCGGCCAGCCCGTGGCGTTCGACGGCGTCGCCGAAGGGCTGTACTGGCCGGCGCTCGAGAAGGCGTACGCGGCGCACCGCCAAGGGGAAGGCCGGGCCCCGACCGTGGTCGTGATCGCGGCGCCGCGCGACGCGCGCACCCTCGACGTGCTTCGCGCGGTGTGGACGCTTCGCGCCTCGCAGGTCGAGGTGCAGACGCTGGGCGCCGGCACCGAGGTGCACCCGCTCGCGCTCGCCGCGCGCCCCGCCGCGCGCCCGGACGCGCCGACCTGCCACGCGGCCGCGTTCGTCGACGCCGAGGGACGCCTGCGCGTCGCCCTCCCCGGCGGATCGGTCTCGGTGAAGGGCACCTCCGACCTGACGCGCGCGCTCGCGGCCGGCGCGCGCACGTGCACGGTGCGGTGGGTCGGCGTCGGCGCCGAGTCCTCCGCGGAGGCGTGGGGCAACGTCTTCGACGTCGCGTGGGCCGTGCAGGCCTCGGGCGCCGCGCCCGGCGCGCGCCTCGTGCTGGCCCAACCGATGCGCGCACGGGAGGCGCGGTAGCCTGACCGCCATGCCTCGCCACCAGCGCATCACGATCGACGCCGACGTCACCCCGCGCTTCACCGCCTGCTACCTGCGCGTGGCCGGCGACGAGTGCGCGTTCGTCGAAGCGCACACCGCGCACGCGCGGCCGCGCCTGCTCGCCGCGCTCGCCGCGCAAGGGCGGCGGCCCGAGGACGTGCGCTGGGTCGTCGTCACGCACGCGCACCTCGATCACGCGGCGGGCGCGAGCGCGCTCCTCGACGCGTGCCCCAACGCGACGCTCCTCGCGCACCCGCGCGCGGCGAAGAACCTCACCGATCCCGACAAGCTCGTCGCCGGCGCCAAGGCCGTCTACGGCGAGGCGCGCTTCGCCGAGCTGTACGGCACTCTCGCGCCGATCCCGCAGGAGCGCGTCCGCGCGCTGGACGACGGCGCGACGTTCGCGCTCGGCGACGCGACGTTCACCGTCCACCACACGTACGGTCACGCGTTCCACCACTTCATCGTCGACGATCCGGCGCTCGACACCGTCTACACCGGCGACACGTTCGGCCTCGTCTACCCGGCGCTGCAGGCGCGCGGGCGCTTCGCGCTCCCGTCGACGAGCCCGACCGGCTTCCACGCCGCGGAGGCGAACAAGAGCCTCGATCGCGTGCTCGCGCTGGGGCGCCGGTGGGTGTGCCCGACGCACTATGACGCGTACGACGACGCGCCGCAGATCGCGGCGCAGGTGCGGCGCTTCGTGGACGAAGCCGGCGCGTGGGTCCTTGCGGCCTCGCGCGGCGCCGAGACGACGGCCGAAATGCAGCCGCGCCTCATGGCGGCGTGGCGCGACGCGATCCTCGCCGCCGCTCCCAGCTTCGGCGCCGCGGAGCTCGAGCTCCTCGCGCTCGACATCGAGCTCAACGCGCAGGGCCTCGCGTTCGCGGCCGACGCGCTCCGCACCGAGCGCGCCAAGGCCGGCGGGGCGTGACCGCCGCGTCGCCGCGCTTAGTCTTGGTCTAGCGCGCGATCCCGAGCTGCGAGAGCACGAACGCGTAGTCGAACGCCGCGTCGTCGAGCCGGTCGTAGCGCCCCGACTGCCCGCCATGCCCGGCGGGCTGCATGTTGACCTTGAGGAGGAGCGGCCGATCGCCCTTCCCCGTCGCGCGCAGGCGCGCCACCCACTTCGCCGGCTCGAAGTACATCACCTGGCTGTCGTGGTAGCTCGTTCGCACGAGCATCGTCGGGTACGCCTTCGCCGCGACGTTGTCGTACGGGCTGTATTTCAGCATCGCCTCGAAGTCTTCGGCCTTCTTCGGGTTGCCCCACTCCTCGAACTCACCGACCGTGAGCGGCAGCGTCTCGTCGAGCATCGTGTTCATGACGTCGACGAACGGGACGTACGCGAGCACGATCGTGAAGAGGTCTGGGCGGAGGTTGGTGACGGCTCCCATGAGGAGGCCACCGGCGCTGGTGCCGGAGATGACGAGCGCGTCCTTCTTCGCCCAGCCCGCGACCTTGAGCCCTTCGGCGACGTCGATGAAATCGGTGAACGTGTTCATCTTCGCGGCCATGCGACCCTGGTCGTGCCAACGCTTGCCGAGGTCGCTGCCGCCTCGAACGTGCGCTTCGGCGAAGACGAAGCCGCGGTCGAGCAGCGACACGCGGGTCTGTGAGAATCCGAGATCGCCGCTCGCCCCGTAGGCGCCGTAGCCGTGCAAGAGGAGGGGGTGCGTGCCGTCCGGGCTCGTGCCGGCTTTGTAGACGAGGGAGACCGGCACCTTCGCGCCGTCGCGCGCGGCCACGATGACGCGCTTGGTCTCGTAGCCGCGCGGATCGTAGCCAGGCACGTCGGTCTGCTTCAGCACGGCGCGCGCGCCCGTCTTCGCGTCGATCTCGACGAACGCGAGCGCCGAGCGCGGCGTCTCGTAACGGATGCGGATCTTCGCCGTGGCAAACTCGCGGTTTTCGTCGGGCTCGAGCTCGTACAGCGGCTCGGGCTGGGGGACGCGCGCGGACTTGCCGGTCTGAAAATCGTAGAGCGCGACGTGCTGAAGTGCGTCCTGCCGTTCGAAGAGGACGAGACGATCCTGGAACGCGAGCACGTCCTCGAGGAGCACGTCGTCGCGCGCAGGGACGACCTCCTTCCACGCCTCGCGCCGCGGATCGAGGACCGGCGCGCTCACGAGGCGGAAGTTGCGGCTGCCGGAGTTCGTGCGCACGTAGAAGAGGTCGCCGCGGTGCTCGACGTAGTACTCGTGGCCGTGCGCGCGCGGCGCGATCACGCGGGGCGCCGCGTCGGGCTTGCTCGCGGGGATGACGCGCACCTCTGTCGTCGTGTGGCTGTGGCTCGTGACGACGAAGAACGCGCGGCTGTGCGTGCGGGCGACGCCGAGGTCGAACATTTCGTCCTTCTCCTCGTAGACGAGCGCGTCCTTCGCGGCGTCCTCGCCGAGCACGTGGCGAAAGAGCTTGTTCGGGCGCTTGGTCTGCGGGTCCTCGGTGACATAGAGGAGCGTCCGCCCGTCCTCTGACCAGGCGACTTCGTCGACGCGCGGGATGGCGAGCGCGTCGTCCTTGCCGGTCCGGAGGTCCCGCGTCCGGAGGACGTACTGGCGGAAGCCCA
>JAYVXL010000467.1:0-1559 GCA_043785185.1 Myxococcales bacterium | reverse complement strand
GGCACATCGCGTTTTGGATGTGGAAGCTCACGAGGTAGAGCGCGTCGACGCTCTGCGCGTCCGCGGTACCCACGCCCATCCACGCGCGCTCGACGACGAGCTTCTGGGACTTCGCGTCGATGTGGCCCTGGACGACCGCGTGGCCTGCATTGAACGCGTCGCCGACGGTCGCCGCCGTCTTGGCGTCGAGCTTCAGGCCGTTCAGGTCGAGGTCGTGGACCGCGCAGGCCGTGCGCTTCTGGCCGTCGGCGCAGGCGGTCGCCTTGGCGTTCGCGAGGTGAACGCTGAGGCCGGTCTTGGCGCCGCCGAGCCCGAAGAAGTAGCCGCTCGCCGGGTTCCCCGTGAGGGCGTCGCCGGTCGCGTCGGTTGACGCGGAATCGGGGGCGCCGGAGCAGCCGAGGGCGAGGGCGAAGAGCGGGGCGAGGGCGAGGGCGGCGACGGTGCGGATCATGATGGTCTTCCTTCCGGGGGGAGGAGTTGTGGTTTCGCTCGACTGACACCGCGTTGGAGACCATGTCGCACAAGAACCTTCATTTTTGTTTTCGTTAGCGAGCTAACGAATTTTTCATCAATTGATTCAAATACCTACGTTGCTTTTATGGAGCTTCGGGCCCTCATTCGGCGCGAACGCCCTTCGCAACATTGAGCCCTTCGCAGGCATCGGGAGGCATTTGGGGTTGGTCGATTCGCGGACCTCGACTACGCCGGGGGTCCCCCGCGGGCCCCCGGATGCGCAGTACCCTTCCGCTCCTCTTCACCGGCGCCATCTCGAGCGCGGTCGCGCTCGCCGCGATCTGTGCCCTCGCGCCCGCCTGCAGCGAAGCCTCCGCCCAGACGCGCGCAGCGGAGGCGAACGGTCCCGTGGCCGCCGCCGCCGCCGCCGCGCCCGCGCCCGCGGAGGTGACGCTGGCCCGCGCGGTCCTCGACGCGGGCCCCCCCGGCCTCTCCGCCGGCGCGTGCCCGGACGGAATGGTCCTCGTCGAGGGCGACTACTGCCCCAACGTGGAGCACACCTGCCTAAGGTATCGCGATCCGCCCGTCGGCCCCTACGCGTACTTCCGTTGCGACGAGTACAAGAAGCCGGCGAAGTGCCTCGGAAAGCGCGCGCGCAAGCGCTTCTGCATCGACGCCACCGAGCGCGTCGAGCCAGGCACCGACCTGCCGATGAACGGCAAATCGTGGACGCAAGCGACCCGCGTCTGTCAGGACAGCGGCGCGCGGCTGTGCATGACGAGCGAGTGGCAGTTCGCGTGCGAGGGCGAGGAGATGCGCCCGTATCCCTACGGCTGGGAGCGCGACTCGACGGCGTGCAACGTCGACATCGAGCGCGGGCTCGGCAAGGTCGGGCGCCTGACCGATCTGCGCGCGCCGGCGAGCGCGCACCCGCGGTGCGTGAGCCCGTTCGGGGTGCACGACATGAGCGGCAACGTCGACGAGTGGGCGACGGTCGACGGCGCGCCGCGCGGCGCGCGTGAGGTGATGAAGGGCTCGTGGTGGATGCCCGGGCGACACGCCTGCCGCCAAGGCCAGGGCGGGCACGGCGCGGGCTACGGCGGCAC
>JAYVXL010000466.1:0-5369 GCA_043785185.1 Myxococcales bacterium | reverse complement strand
CGCCCGGCGTGACGGGCGCGTTCGTCTTCAGCCACCCGGTCGCCGCGCTCGGATCGAAGCCGGTGTTCGCGAGCGACGACGGGCCAAGCGGACACGGGAAGTGCTTGAAGTTTGCGTCTTGCGACACGCACACCTGGAGGAGGCTATTGTTCACGCTGATCGGATTGCCGTCCTGATCGAACGCGATGTTGGCGTCGGGCAGGTGCGCGGGCGTGGGCGTCATCATCGCCACGTAGAAATCGTTGAACTCGCTGCAGATGAAGTCGGGGAACTCGTAGGTGAAGAAGTTCTCCTCGAAGCCGAAGCTCTTGGCGTTCGTGGGCACGCGGAGCGTGAGCTCGAGCGCCACGCCGTCGTGGGCGCCGCCGGTGCGGACACCGGGGCAGGCCCTCGACTCCTTGGGATAGCCGGCGGGCGTGCCCGACGTGTACCCCTTGTCGTAGCCGCTCACGTTCTGGTAGCCGGGATCGCTCGGGTCGCGCGCGGTGCCGCTCGAGAGCGCGAGCATCATCCCGCCCTCCTGCGCCTTGTTGCCGCCGAGGTGCTTGAGGAGACCGTGGCCGATCTCCGCGCCGCCGGGGAGCGCCTTGCCGTCCGGCAGCACGTAGCGCGCGGAGATCACGCCCCAGCGCTTGTCCTTGAGCGGGGCGTTCGCCGCGGTGGTCTTGCAGAGACCGACCGCGCGCGCGGCGTCCATCGCGTCGCCGGACGTGAGCGCGAGCGACGCGTCGCACGGAATGCCGTCGTCGTCGACGACGCCGTTGCAGTCCTCGTCCTTCTTGTTGCCGGGCACGTCGTACGCGCCCGGGTTCACGTTCACGTCGCAGTCGTTGCAGTCGCCGTCCGCGAACGACCAGCCGTCGCCGTCGTGGTCGGTCGCGTCGGTGAACGGGCACCCGCCGGCGTACTGCCCGCCGTCGCCGCCGCCGAGGAGCGGACCGCCGCCTGGCTCGCCCGCGGACGGCGTGCCGCCATCGGCCATGGAAGTGGCGCCACCGGCTTTCGTGCCGCCAAAGCCACTGCCGGTCTTCGCGCTCGAGCACGCGACGACGATCGAGGCCATCCAGAGAAGAGCGAGGGGTGAGGTCGCGACGCGCATGGGTCCGCAAGTTCTTGCACGCACGCGGCGCTCGACGTGCGGCAAATCGGAGCGGAGACGCGAACGTTAGCTTTTGAAGCAGAAATACCCACGTATCGCACCCTGGGTCTCTCAAGGTTCCCTTCGAACCTCTCCTGCCGTAAAACTCCAGCATGATTCGAACGTCGACGACGAAGCCGAGGCGGGCGCGCGCGCTGGTCATGCTCGCGGCGCTCGCGGCGGGGACGTCCGCTGCGGCGTTCGCGCTCGCGGACGAGCAGCGCGCGGTCGGCGCGATCCTCGACGGGATCGAGCGCGACCCGGCGCGCAAGGCGGTCACGCAGGACCACGTCGCGCGCGCGCGCGAGGCCCTGGAACGCGCGACGCGGATGCGCACGGCCGGCGACGAGACGCACGCCCGCCAGGCCGATCTCCTCGCCCGCGAGTGGGCAGAGGCGGCCGAGGATCTGGCCCGCGCCGCCGCGGCCGAGGCGAAGGCGGCGGCCGCGCGCAGCGCCGCCCTCGACGCCGGCGCGCAAGCCGAGCGCGAGCGCGCCCTGCTCGAAGAGGGCATCGCCCGAAGCGGGCGGCTGCGCGCCGTGCTCGAGCAGATCGCCCGCGAGAACGCGCGACCGGGCGGCGGGGGCGACGCGCCGTCGCGGACGAGCGCGGCGGACGCGGGCGCGAACGCGGCGGCCGCGAACAAACCCCGGCAAGCGCCCGCGGCCGCCGACGCCGGGAGCCGCCCGTGAGCGCCGCGCGCGTGAACCTGAGAGGGATCGCCGCCGTGATCGCGCTCGTCGCCGTCCTCGGCGGCTGCGCCGGCGCGGCGACGCCGGCCGCGCGCACGCAGCTCAGCGAGCTCGAACGCACACGCACGAGCGCGGCCGCGAAAGAGGCCGAAGCGCTCGCGCCGCAGGCGTTCGCGCGCGCCGAGGAGGCGCGCAAGCTCGCGCTCCAGGCCGAGCGCGCCGGCGACGACATCGGCGCCGCGCTCCAGGCCGAGCGCGCGATCGCGGGCTTCTCTCACGCGTTCGCGCTCGCGCGCCTCGCGCGCGCCACCCGCGAGGAGGTCGAGGCGAGCGCGGCGCTCACCAAGGCCGCGGACGACGCGCGCCAACTCACCGGCGCGCGCGAGGCGGCCGACCGCGAGGCGGACGATCTCGAAAAGCAAGTCAAGGTCGCGCGCGAGGCGCTCGCGCCGCCGCCGAGCGGCCCCGCCGATCCGCAGCGCGAGGCCGCGCGCCTCGTCGCCGCGCGCGCGCTCGCCACCCAAGCGCGCCTGCTCTGCGGCGCGGCGCACCTGCTCGCGCCCGACGCGGCCATGCTCGACGCGGCGGAGAAGGCCGTCGACGCGCTCGACGCGCAGCTCGCGGGGTCGCCGCGGCCCGCGCCGATCGATCCCGCCGCGCGCGCGCGTGCCGCCTGCCTCGCGGTTCTCTCGAAGGTGCGGCGCGAGTCGAAGGCCGCAGGCGGAGAGGGCGACGCGCTCCTCGCCGAGCTGTCGGCCATGGCGGGCTGGGACCCCGTGAGGGACGAGCGGGGCGTCACCGTCACATTGCGCGGGCTCTTCGCGGGCGCCGTCCTCGCGCCGGCGGCCGAGACGAAGCTGGCCGAGCTCGGGCGCGTCGCCGCCGCGCACCCGGCGTTCGCGGTGCAGGTCGTCGTGCACGACGCCGACGCGCCCGGCGAAAAGGAGCGCGCGGCGGACCGCGCGCGCGCCGACGCGTGCGTGAAGGCGCTCGTGGCCGGCGGCGCGGCGGCCGGCCGGCTCAAGGCGGAGCTCGCCGGCGCGCGGGCCCCGCTCGTCGATCCCGACGACGCCGCGCGCCGCCCCCGCAACGCGCGCGTCGAGGTCGTCTTCGTCGCGCCGGGGAGCTGACGAGCGGGATGCAGCGCGCTCTCCTCCTCGTGCTCGTGAGCGGGCTCGGCGCCGCGATGTGCGAAAAGAACATCGCGCGCCCGCCCGTCGAGGAGGTCCCGATCCGCGAGCTGGCGCAGGACGACGCGCCCCCCGACGCGGGCGCTGCGGCAAAGCCCGGCGCGGCGAAAGACCGGCCGACGCCGCCCGACCGGCCGCCCGCGTCCGACGCGTCGCTCAAGCCCGATCCCGCCGGCGGGCTCGGCGCCGGCCTCGCGCTCTCGCCCGCGATCAAGGACGACTCGCCGGAGCCCCCGCGCGATCGGGCCTTCCCCAAGCAAGCCGACGCGTGCAAAAAAGACGACGACTGCGCCGCCTCGAGCTACGCGCTCGGCGGCGAAGCGATGTGCTGCATCATCTGCCGCCCCGTGGCCGGGACGCGCGCGTGGGTGCGGCGCGTCGAGCAGGTGTGCCAGCAGAAGGTGAAGTCCGCGGCGAAGTCGCGGTGCGCGCCGTCGGACTGCCCGAAGCCGGAGGTCGAGTGCCGCGCGGGCAAGTGCAGCGTCCGCTAGGCCTAAGCCCGTCGCGAGCTACATCGTCGCGAGCTACATCACGAGCTTGTACCCGAAGCCGTACACCGTGAGGATGTGCGCCGGCTTGTCGGGGCTCTTTTCGATCTTCTTGCGCAGCTTCACGATGAAGTTGTCGACAGTCCGGTTCGTCGGCAAGGACTCGAGGCCCCAGATCTTGGAGAGGATCTCGTCCCGGCTCACCGGCTGGCCGACGCGCTCGACGAGCAGGCGCATCAGCTCCACTTCGTAGAACGAGAGCTGATGCTCCTCCCCGCGCACGACGGCGGTGTGCGCGGCGAAGTTGATCTTCGCGTCGCCGATCTCGAACGCCTCCGGCGCCGTGCTCCCGCGCTGCGCGCGCCGGAAGATGGCGCGCATGCGGGCGATGAGCTCGTTCACGCTGAAGGGCTTGGTGAGGTAGTCGTCCGCGCCGGCGTCGAGGCCGCGGATCTTGTCCGTCTCCTGCGAGCGCGCGGTGAGCATGATGATCGGCACGAACGAGTTCCAGCGCCGAATCTCCTCGCACACCGCGTACCCGTTGATGTCCGGCAGCATGAGGTCGAGGATCACCGCGTCCGGCGCCTCCGAGCGCGCGAGCGCGATGCCGTCCTTCCCCTTGCCGGCGGTGACGACGCGGAAGCCCTCGAATTCGAGCGAGTCCTTGAGCCCCATGACGATGTGGGGCTCGTCCTCGACGATGAGGATCGTCTTCTTCGCCGCCGGCGTGACCATCGTTACGCGCGGAGGCTCACTTCCCGGCGTCGCCGCCGCCGTTCGACTCGATGCACTGCAGGCTGATCTTCGAGCCGACCTGCGGGTTGCCGAGGGCCGAGAAGAGGATCGACTGCGGGCAGCTGCCCGCCGACGCGCCCGTCGCGTAGCACCAACCGGCCTCCTTCGAGCCCGCGCACGAGCCGTTCTGGAAGTCGCCGGTGTACTTGAACTTCGACGTCACCGCCTGGTTGGTGCAGTCGCCGGCGAAGGTGCCGGCCGGCACGAGCTGCGTGACCTGGCAGACCGGCTTCGTCGTCTCGTCGACGAAGCCCGGACCCGCGTCGCCCTTGACGCTGCCCTGCGTCGCCCTCTGCTGCTCGCGGAACTTGGCGAGCACGATCGGGTCCGGGATCTGGAGGCCCGGGATCTTGAGGCAGTTCTCCTCGGGGCCGGGCTGCACCAGCGTCTCGAGGATGAGGCACGGCACGTCGCCGCACGCGTTCGCCGTGAGCTGCTGCGGCAGGCACTGGTTGGCGAGCGCGTTCTTCAGGCGGTCGACGATGGCGCGGACGGCCGGACGGTAGCCGTAGTCCGGGCTCTGCGTGTTGGTCGGCTCGCGCGGGCAGAGCGAGGCGACGATGCCCTGGTCGCCGAGCTTCTTCACGACCGTCAGCTGGCGGACGCCCGGGTACGCCTTGCCGCGCACCTGCGTCGTCTTCTTGGTCGCGTCGCAGAGCGGCGGCAGCGGCGGCGTGCCGCTCGCGCAGTCGCAGGCGCCCGCGTACTTCTTGTCGGTGCAGTCCTTCGGCGAGGGCAGCGTGAACGTGCACGCGTACTGGAGGTCGACCTTCCCCGTGTCCCAGTCGCGGCCGTTGTACGGGTCCGCCGTGTCGCCCGCCGTCGGGTCGGGAATGCCCGCGCGCGGCGTGAGCGACTGGACCATGTGGATGTCCATGCCGGTGTAGTCGTAGGCCTCCGGGTCGTTGCCGAGGATCTGCTTCCAGCGATCGTTCGGGACGGTCGCGAGGAACGGGCTCGCCGGGTCGGCCGGCTTCTCCGTGAGCAGCTGCCACGGCACGCCGGTGATGGCCGCGAAGAACACGAGCCCCGGATCGCGCGGGCCGCGCGCGAGCTTGCAGAGCTC
>JAYVXL010000465.1:0-16463 GCA_043785185.1 Myxococcales bacterium | reverse complement strand
CCAGCGCGCGGCGCGACCGCAGTAGCGCGCCGCGGCCGCCGCGCTCACGCACGCGCCACGCACGAGCTCGTCGTCCGGCGCGCACGCCTCGGCGGGCGCCCGCGACGCGGCCGGCGGGCACCCCGCCGCCCCTCCGAGCGCGCCGCCGACGGCGAGCACTCCGACACCGCCGTAGGCCCAGCGCCGCACGCGGCGACGCTACCACGCGCGTGGTATTCTCCGCCCGCATGCTGACGGTGCACGGCGAGGGATCCGAAGAGCTCGAGGCGACGCTCACGCGCCTCGCGACGCGCGGCGAGGCGGACTTCTCGCGCGTCGAGCCCGTCGTCCGCGAGATCCTCGCCGCGGTCCGCGCCGAGGGCGACGCCGCCGTCCACCGCTACACCGAGCGGTTCGATCGCCGCCGCGCGCCGTCGCTCTGCCTGCGTGATTTCCCTGGAAGACAAGCCCTAGCGCGCATCGCCGCGCCGGCGCGCGCCGCGATGGAGCTCGCCGCCGCGCGCATCCGCGCCTTCCACGCGCACCAGAAGGACGCAGGCTTCTCCTACGAGGACGGCGGCGTCACGCTCGGCGTCCGCGTCTCGCCGGTCGCGCGCGCCGGCGTCTACGCGCCCGGCGGCAAGGCGCGCTACCCCTCGAGCGTCCTCATGAGCGCGATCCCCGCGCAGGTCGCCGGCGTCCGCGAGATCTACGTCGCGACGCCGCTCGCGGGCGACGCGTCGGACGATCCGATCTACGCCGCCGCGCATCTCGCCGGGGCCACCGCGATCGTCGACGCGGGCGGCGCGCAGGCCATCGGCGCGCTCGCGTACGGCACCGCGTCGATCCCGCGCGTCGACAAGATCGTCGGCCCGGGCAACCTCTACGTCGCGTGCGCGAAGCGCTTCGTCTTCGGCGCCGTCGACATCGACTCGATCGCCGGTCCGTCCGAGATCCTCGTCGTCGCCGACGCGTCCGCCGATCCGCGCGTCGTCGCCGCCGACCTGCTGAGCCAGGCCGAGCACGACGAAGCCGCGTATCCGCTGCTGGTCGCGAGCTCGCGCGCGCTCGTCGCGCAGGTCGAAGAAGAGCTCGCGGCGCAGCTCGCCACCCTGCCGCGCGCCGCGATCGCGAAGGCCTCCCTCGCCGCGAACGGCCACGCGTTCGTCGCCGCGTCGCGCGCGGAGATGGCGCGCATCGCCGACGTCCTCGCCGCCGAGCACCTCAGCCTTCAAGTGGACGACCCGCGCGAAATGCTCGCCGCGATCCCCCGCGCCGGCGCCGCGTTCATCGGCCACCTGACCCCCGAGGCCGCGGGCGACTACCTGGCCGGGCCGTCGCACGTCCTGCCGACCGGCGGCTCGGTGCGCTTCGGCTCTCCGCTCGGCGTCTACGACTTCGTGACGCGCACGTCCCTCATCGCGTACTCGCGCGCGGCGCTCGAGGAGCACGGCCGTTTTATCGAGGATTTTGCCCGCCTCGAGGGCCTCGAGGCGCACGCGCGCGCCGTCGCGGTTCGCCTCGCGCGCCGCTAGCTTACGTGCGCTCACATTTGGGCATGCGTGCGTGACCCTCTCGGCGGAGGCGCGCGCGCGGGCGTGCGCGCGGTCAGAGTCCTAACGCTCGACCCCGTTTGAGACTACAAATCGCGGGATTTGCGTGCTTCAGTGCCAGGCGTGCGACGTGCATGAGAGAGGCAGCTTTGCCTCCTACGGGCCGGGCACGCTTCAAATGTTGGAGGAGGTTCGACGATGAGCTCGAAGTGGATGCGTCGCGTGGGGTTGGCGGCGATCGCCGGACTGGTCGCGGTCACGAGCGTCGGCTGCGCGCAGGAGCGCGATCCGATCAACCGCGTGCAGTCGAGCGCCCTCTCGAAGCACTTCTTCGTCGGCGCCGACCTGTCGAGCCCGAAGGACGATCCCGAGTTCTACATGCGGAACACGGTCGTCGACGTCCCGTACGGCGCCGCGCAAGACGGCCTCTTCACGGCGACGTACGCGCAGCCGCTGTCCCGCATCAAGTGGGAGATCACCGGCTCCGACGAGCACGCGACCTTCCTCATCGCGCGCCAGACGTACGAGCACATCCAGAACAGCGACTTCAAGGGCTCGCGCCGAACCAACGACGGCCAGGTCGTCGCGATGTTCGCGGTCATGAGCCACTTCGACATCCGCCGCGCCTACAACACGACGACCGGCGAAGAGCTCAACGTCATCGAAGAGAACACGACCGACCGCCCCTGGTACCAGCGCGAGTTCTTCCGCGTCGACTGGGGCAAGAACATGGTCACCGACGGCTACGAGGTCGACACCTTGAGCCAGATGGGCATCTACGGCGGAATCCAGTGGAGCCCGATGGCGTACGCCGTCGACAACCCGAGCGACCCGAATCACCCCGTTTTCTCGCAAAATGAAGGGTATTTCGACGTCACGACCAAGGCGTTCGCGACCCCGAAGGTCGTCGAGATCCCGGAGCTGCCGGGCGAGAAGTTCCCCTTCTGCTTGTATTCGCACTTCACCGGTAACCCCGTCCCGAACTGCAACCCGACGGAGGTGACCCTCCGCCTCTCGTTCAAGAAGGTCGTCGATACCGATTACGAGGCCACCGACTGGACCGGGCAGCGCATGGATGCGTTCGGCTGGTTCACCGTCGACCGCTACGGCTACGAGCGCAACTACGGCGTCCTCGACGAGCAGTGGCACCGCTTCGCCGCCAAGTACAACGTCTGGCAGCAGTCGCACGTGAACGACAAGCCGAAGGACCCGGCGAGCGGCCACTTCGCGCAGTGCGCGACGGACTTCTGGCGCGACGCCGATGGCAACATCGCCAAGTACCAGACGCGCGGCGGCAACTTTCTGCTGAGCGGTTCGACGGGCATGCCTTTGCCGGCGGCCGCGAACGACGCGACCGCGCTGCCGTACCCGCAGACGCCGGTCGGCAAGGACGTGCACCGCGACGAGGACGCCGACGGCACCGAGGACGAGTGCCAGCTGAAGAACGCGGCCGGCGCCGTGCTGTACCCCGGCGCGCGTTGCGACGAGTTCGCCAACAAGTGCGCGCTGCCGCACCACATGCGCGAGATCCGCACGATCCCCTGGTACTACGGCCCCGACTCGGCGGCGGACCTCTTCGCCTCGACGGCGAACGCGCTCGACCAGTGGAACGTCTCGGTCAAGCGCGCCGCGCAGCTCGGCAAGATGGTCTCGTACCGCCGCATGGGGCTCGACGTGCCGGCCGACCTCCTCACCGACGAGGACGCGCTCGTCGCCGACGCGGGCGCGAAGGTGCCGCACGTCTTCGTGCTCTGCCACAACCCGACGACGGACGCCGATCACCCGGCGTGCCGCGGCGTGGCCTCCGCCGCGCTCACGAAGTGCGCGACGAAGACGAGCGCGAACGGCGGCGACGACGCGTGCAACTGGGGCGGCCCGAAGGACGACCACGGCATCCGCGCGCAGGTCTACGCGCGCCTCGGCGACATTCGCTACAACATCGTCAACATCATCCCGACGCCGCAGACGCCCAGCCCGTGGGGCATCATGGTCGACGCGAACGATCCGCTCACCGGCGAAAAGGTCGTCACCAGCGTCAACGAGTGGGGCCACATCCTCGACCTCGTGTCGCAGGGGACCGAGGATCTGCTCCGCTGGATCAACGGCGAGATCAGCGACGCGCAGGTCATGAGCGGCGAGTACCTTCACGACTGGCTGAGCGCGACGTCCCTCGGCCGCAAGGCGCACTCGCCGGCGGTGCTCGATCAAAAGGAGCTCGGCACCCGCCTGCGCTCGCTCGACACGAGCCTCTCGAAGTCCAACGGCCTCACGGCGGCGGACGCGAAGCTGCCCCGCGAGCTGCAGCGCCAGAAGGCCGCGCAGAACCTCGCGCAGAACCTCGGCCCGTCGCTCGACTCGAGCCTCGAGGCGTTCCGCCAGTCGATCATCGGCACCGACTGGGAGGCGCGCATGGTCACGCCCGACATGCTCGTCGCCGCCGGCTACCCCAAGGACGCAAAGGTCGCGGGCAACGACGCGCTCCTCCAGGCCGCTTCGCCCATGCGCGGCATGAACCCCGGCCTCATCGCGCAGCTGGCCCGCATCCGCAACACCGGCATGGCGAAGCGCGGGACGTGCATGGTCGAGCAGCCCGAGCCGGACGCGCTCGTCGGCATGGCGCGCCAGGCCGCGCGCCTCTACCCGCTGCCCGCCAAGAACGACCCGGACTACCCGGCGCTCAAGGCGACGCGCGACGCGAAGCTCCACCAGTGGATCCGCGAGCAGTTCCACATCGCCGTCATCGCGCACGAGATGGGCCACTCGATGGGCCTTCGGCACAACTTCACGGGCTCCTTCGACGCGCTCAACTATCACCCGCAGTACTGGCAGCTGCGCACGCGCAACGGCAAGGAGCACTACTGCACGAGCGACCCGAAGTGGACGCCCGACAGCCCGATCGACGCGCAGACGCCGCACGCGAACGGCGCCGACTGCGTCGGCCCACGCTGGGTCGATCCGCTCACCGACGCCGAGACGAACGGCCTCCTCTGGAAGTGGGGCTCCACCACCGTCATGGACTACCCGGGTGACCAGACCCAGGACATGAACAGCCTCGGCTCGTACGACAAGGCGGCGATGCGCTTCGGCTACGCCGACGTCGTCGACCTCGACAACGACGCGCTCCTGCCGGGCGGGCAGGGCGACGGCTCGACGACGACGAAGGGCAGCGCGTGGCTTCAGGCGCTCGACGGCTTCGGCGGCATCGGCGGCCAGACGATCGGCGGAAACCACTACAGCACCTACGCCGACAAATACGGCGTCTTGCGCAACTGCAAGGCGCAGACCGATCCGAACGATCCGCTCTCGGCCAAGTGCGACAGCTTCGACCTCGACTACGCGTCGATTCGCGACATGAGGTCCGCCGGCAAATACGGCGCGGCCGCGCTCGACCATTTGCCGCAGACCAACACGAACTTCGCGGTCCACTATCCGACGGCGGGCGAGAAGGCCGCGGGCGCGCCCGCATTCCGCGTCCGTCACCCGTACATGTTCGGCTCCGACGAGTACGCGGACACCGGCAACGTGCCCGTCTTCCGCTTCGACGCGGGCGCCGACTCGTACGAGCAGTTCCAGTTTCTCATCACGACGTACGAGAACCGGTACATCTTCGACAACTTCCGACGTGACCGCGTGACGTTCAACTCGCCCGGTGTCTTCCGTCGCCAGCAGGATCGCTACTTCGGCAAGATCCAGGGCATGACGAAGAGCCTCGCGCTCCTCGTGGGGCTCAACTCTCAGGCCGACCGCGACCTCCACGACCCGGGCCAGCTCATGCCGCTCGCGCTCGGCGCGTCCGACGGCCTCGCGATGTTCGCGCGCATCATGACGCGACCGGAGCCGGGCCCGTACCAAATCATCCTGCCCGACGACCCGTCCAAGGCGCTGCCGTTCGCGCAGGCGCTCAGCTCGAACTACATCACGCTCCCGGCCGAGGCGTTCAACATCCCCGCCGGCTCGGGCGAAGGCCGGTACCTCCACGACGAGTACGACTACACCAAGGGCTACTTCTGGTCGGAGTACCAACGGTGGGCGGGCAGCTACAACGAGAAGTGGACCGCCGTTTACTACCTGACCGAGGCGTACAACCACTTCCTCTCCAACCGGAAGGAAGACTACATCGACGGTCGCTTCAAGAACCTGAGCTACGCGAGCATCTACCCGAACCAGATCCGCCGGCTCTTCGCGCAGATCCTGCAGGGCGACCCGATGACGTATGCGCCGTTCGTGGTGACCGCGGGCGGCCTCGACAAGAACAAGGTCGCGCGCGTGCGCTACCTGCCGTGGGAGAAGTACGATCTGTCGGTGCCCGCGACGACGTCGCTCGACTACTCGCAGGACGCGATCGTCCTCGATCCGCTCGTCGGCTGGGAGGAGCAGTTCCGGATGCTCGTGAACGTGTTCTGGTTCGGCCCGACCACGCTCACGATGGACATGGTCGATCAGGCGCGCATCTACACGCCGGGCGGCGCGGACGCCGTCACGATCGACCCGAGCGAGCAGCTCCGCTTCAAGGACCCGACGACCGGGCTCGTCTACTACTCCCGCAGCTACGGCAAGGAGATGATCAACGCGAAGGTCGGCATGGTCCAGAACGCCATGGGCTCGCGCATGCTCGAGTACGCCAACCGCCTCGCGGCGGACGCGTACGTCGTGCAGTCGGTAGACCCGGTGACCGGTGAGCAGACGTTCAAGAAGGACGCGACCGGGCAGCCGGTGTGCGTCGACGCCGCGCTCTGCCAGGCGCGACGGCAGAAGCTCACGGCCTTCGTCGGCAACGTCGACGTGGTCCGCCAACTGACGCGCTCGTACGGTTACGGCCCGCTCGGCCACAACAGCCGCTGACGGTCGGCTTGGCTACACCGGCGTGCCAAGCAAGCACGCCGGTCGCCGACTCAGTGCTTCGCCATTCTTCCGGCGACGAACCGGAAGAGCGGCGGCGCCACGCGTGACGTGAGCGAGGCGAGGCGCACGAACGCGCTCGTCTCGATGACCGCGCGGCTCTGGTCGACGGCGCGGAGCGTCTGGCGCGCGATCTCGTCCGGCGTCTGCTCGGTCGCGCCGGCGGGGCGCACGCCGGCGGGCACGCCGACGGCGACGGAGTTCGTGCGAAACGCCGTCCCCACCGGGCCCGGCCGCACGACGACGACGCGCACGCCGCTCGCCTTGAGCTCGGCGCGCATCGCGATGCTGAGCGCCTCGAGCGCGAACTTGCTGGCCGCGTACGCGCCGAGGTGCGGCGCGGCGACGACGCCCGCGACGCTGGAGAGCATCACCACTGCGCCCTGGCTCCGCATCAGCGGCTCGAGCGCGAGCTGCGTGAGGCGGATGGGCGCGAAGACGTTGAGACGGAAGAGGCGCTCGACCTCGTCGATCTCGAGATCGCGCACGGACGCGTAGTAGCCGCGACCGGCGTTGTTCACGAGGACGTCGATGCGCCCGGTGTCCTTCAATGCGCGCGCCACCAAGACGCGGCGTCGCTCCTCGACCGTGACGTCGCCCGCTTCCACGATGGCCAAGCCGCCCGCCGCGACGACGTCGCGCGCGACCGCGGCGAGCGCGTCCTCATTTCGACCCGAGAGGACGACGGCGGCCCCGCGCGCCGCCCACGCGAGCGCGAGGCTACGCCCGATGCCGCTCGAAGCGCCCGTGATGACGACCGTGCGCGGCGTCCGCGTTTCGTCGCGGGTCATGCGCGCGGCCCGCTACTCGGCGCGCAGGTACTGCTGCTTCAGGAGCTTCAGGATCGTCTGGACGGTCTCGAGGTCCGTCGCCTGGCTCTTGTTCATCACCGTCTCGAGGTGCCCGTAGTTGTGCGCGAGCTGCACCATGTCGAGCTCTGCGGGCTTCAGGTCCTTGAGCGGCGCGGCGAGCGGGGTGACGATGATCAGGCGGGCGTGCAAGTCGGGGAGCTGGTCGCGGAGCTCGTTGAACTCGTCGAGCTGGCGCAGGCCCTCCATCAGGATCTCTTGCACCGAGAGCGACAGCTCGTTCGGGAACTCGCGCTCGTCGGGCGGGTCGAGGTCGAAGAGGCCCTTTTGCCACGTGAGCAGCCGGAAGATCGACTTCATCGGCGGCACGTCGTCCAGATCGTTGATCGACGCGTGGTAGATGACGCCCTTGCGCATGAAGATGCGGCCGACGTCGTCGTCCGTTCGAACGACGAGGACGCCGCTCTTCTTCGACGTCCCGAACAGCTGGAGCAGGTCGGGGAGCGGCACCTCTTCGATGCTGCCGCTCATCGTGCGGTTCGCGCTGCTGCGGCGCTGGTCGGCGACGCGCTCGAGGTTCTGTTTCACCTCCGCCTGCTCCCGCGGCTGCGCCTGGCCCTCGCCGGCGATCACTTTGAGGATGCTCGTGCCGATGAGGACGCGGTCGCCCTCCTTCAGGCGCGCGCGCTTGATCTTCTCGCCGTTCACGAACGTCCCGTTCGTGCTCCCGAGGTCCTCGATCCAGATCTGCTCGGACTGCATCGCGATGCGCGCGTGCTTGCGGCTGACCATGTCCTCGACGAGCACCATGTCGAGATCGCTCGAGCGACCCACGACGATCTGCTTCTCGGGGACGATCGGAAACTCGCCGCCCTGGTACTTGCCGCTGATGAAGCGGAGCACGTAGGAACGCGCGCCAGCCGGGGGGCGGGCGGTCTGTACGTTGGGCTTGGGCGACGGATCTTGCATCACGCGGGGTGGTGCCTGTTCGTTTCTAAACGGCCCGATGCAAACTACCTGAAAACTTTGGAAAAGAGTAACGAGTGGCGGCAAGCGCGGTCAAGTCAGGGTAAAAAGAAGTCCCCATGACCAACGCGCGCCCCCACTTGACTTGGCGGCTGCCGAGGCCTGTCGTGACGGGCGGGGACCCCTTCGGGACCCACCGCTCCTCGGTGCCGCTGGGCTCTCTCCCACAACCTGCGCAGCGCGTCGACAACGATTTTTCACGCCTTTTCACGGGTGAGCTCCTCCTCGGCGTCGAGACGCTCAACGTCGACGCCGCCAGCTTCCGCCAGATGGAGGAAGTCACCGGGTCGGACGATGAGCTCGGAAAAAAGGTGCTCGAGACCGTCGCCCAGCGGGGCAAGCAGCACAACCCGGTCACCGGGTCGGGCGGGATGCTCCTCGGGCGCGTCCTGCAGGCGGAGGCGAGCCGAGCGGACGCGGGGGCGCTCGAGGCGGGGGCGCGCGTCGCCACGCTCGTGTCGCTGTCCTTGACGCCGCTCCGGGTGGACCGCGTCACGGCGATCCGGCGCGCCAGCGCTCAGCTCGACGTCGAGGGAGAGGCCGTGCTCTTCGCGAGCGGCGCGTACGCCCGCTTGCCGGCGGCGAGCGAGATGAGCGAGCGGCTGGCGCTCGCGGTGCTCGACGTCGCAGGCGCCGCGCCGCAGGTGGCGCGCCTCGTCCGCCCCGCCGCGAGCGTCCTCGTGCTCGGCGCCGGCGGGAAGAGCGGCATCCTGTGCGCCGCGGAGGCGCGCCGCGTCGGCGGCCCGAGCGCGCGCGTGCTCGGCGTCGAGAGCCACGCGCCGTACGCGGAAGACTTGCGCGCGCTCGGCATCTGCGACGCCGTGATCGCCTGCGACGCGCGCGATCCGGTGGCCGTCAGGCGCGCCGTCCTCGAGGCGAACGGCGGACGCGAAGTGGACGTGAGCTTCTCGTGCGTCAACGTCGCGGACTCGGAGATGGGCGCCATCCTGAGCACGAAGGACCGCGGGATCGCCTATTTTTTCGCGATGTCGACGAGCTTCACGAAGGCGGCGCTCGGCGCCGAGGGCGTCGGCAAGGACATCGACCTCTTCATCGGCAACGGCTACGCCCACGGCCACGCCGACCACTCGCTGGCGATGATGCGCGACTTCCCAAAGGTGAAGGCGCTGTTCGAAGCCCGCTACGGTTGACCGCACCGCGAGAACACGCCATCTACCCGGCCTTCCCCTGGAGAGCCGCAATGTCGTTCATTCCCCGCCCGATCGTCGACGTCGCCAAGGAGCTCGGACTCGCGGAGTCCGACATCGAGCCGTACGGCCGCGGCAAGGCCAAGGTCGAGCTCTCCGCGCTCGCGCGCCCGGCGCGGGCGGGCGTGAAGAGCCGGCTCATCCTCGTCACCGCGATCAACCCGACGCCTGCCGGCGAGGGGAAGACGACGACGTCGATCGGCCTCGCGATGGGCATGCGGAGGCTCGGGAAAAATGCGGTCTTGGCGCTCCGCGAGCCGTCCCTCGGCCCGGTCTTCGGCGTGAAGGGCGGAGGCACCGGCGGCGGCAAGGCGAGCCTCGTCCCGGCCGACGACATCAACCTGCACTTCACCGGCGACAGCCACGCCATCACGACGGCGCACAACCTCTTGTCGGCGCTCGTCGACAACGCGCTGCACTTTCGCGACGCGTTCGAGGGCGGGACGCTGGACTCGCGGCAGATCAGCTGGGGCCGCGCGCTCGACATGAACGATCGCTTCCTCAGGAAGACGATGGTCGGCATGGGCGGCAAGCTGCACGGCGTGCCCCGCGAGGAGCGGTTCGACATCACGGCGGCGAGCGAGATCATGGCCATCGTGTCGCTCGCGACGAGCTACGAGGACCTCGAGCAGCGCCTGTCGCGCGTCGTGGTCGGCGCGACGCACGAGGGCACGTCCATCACCGCCGGGCACATCGGCGCGGCCGGCGCGATGACCGCGGTGCTCCGCGACGCGCTCAAGCCGAACCTCGTGCAGACGGCCGAGGGCGGCCCGGCGATCGTGCACTGCGGGCCGTTCGGCAACATCGCGCACGGCTGCAACAGCGTGCTCGCGACGCGCCTGGCGATGAACATCGGCGACTACGCCATCACCGAGGCGGGCTTCGGCTTCGATCTCGGCGGAGAGAAGTTCCTGAACATCAAGTGCCGCCAAGCGGGCATCTGGCCGCGCGCGATCGTGCTCGTCGCGACGCTCCGCGCGCTGAAGATGCACGGCGGCGCGCCCGTGAAAGTCGCGGGTGAGCCGGACGCCGCGCGCCTCGAGGAGGGGCTCGCGCACCTCGAGAAGCACCTCGAGAACGCGCGCGCGTACGGGCTTACGCCGGTCGTCGCGATCAACCAGTTCCCGAACGACACGAAGGCGGAGCTCGAGATGGTCGAGAAGGCCGCCGCGAAATTCGGCGCGCGCGTCGCGGTGTGCGAAGGCTTCGCCAAGGGCGGCGAAGGCGCGCTCGATCTCGCGCGGGTGGTCGGCGAGGTCGTCGACGCGACCGACGCGGCGCCGCCGAAGCCTCGGTACACCTACGCGCTCGAGGACGCGCCGCGCGAGAAGATTCGCAAGATCGCGCGCGCGATCTACGGCGCGAAGGACGTCGCGTTCACGAGCGCGGCGGAGGGGCACCTGAAGAAGATCGAGGGCCTCGGCTACGCGCAGCTGCCGATTTGCATGGCCAAGACGCAGCTTTCGTTGACCGACGATCCGACCAAGCCCGGACGCCCGCGAGACTTCACGATCACGGTGCGCGAGGTGCGGCTGTCGGCCGGCGCGGGCTTCCTCGTGCCGCTGACGGGGGAGATGATGACGATGCCGGGGCTGCCGCGGGTGCCCGCGTCGCGGGGCGTGAGGCTCATGCCCGACGGGAAGATCAAGGGGCTGATGCAGAACGATTGACGCTACTCCGCGGGCGCCGGCAAGCTCGCCGCCGTCGGCAGCGGGGTCAAGAGCGTGTCCTCCGCCGCGGGCAGCACGATCGTGAACCGCGTCCCGGCGCCCGACTGCGTCTGAACGTCGATGGTGCCGCCCGCGTTCTGCACGATGCTCTGGCTGATGGCGAGCCCGAGCCCCGTCCCCTGCTCCTTCGTCGTGAAGAACGGCACGAACAGGTTTCGCAAGACCTTCTGCGGGATCCCCGGACCGGTGTCGCGCACGCTGACCTCGACGAACTGCGGCTCCTCGGCGCGCGCAGCGGCAGACTTCTCGCCCCTCTCGCCTCTCTCGCTTTGCGCGCCGGTCGACGCCTGCGACCAGCCCGCGCGCGGCACGCGGCGGCGCGCCGTCGAGACGGTGACCGTGCCGTTGCCGTCCATCGCCTGGATCGCGTTCTGCACCAGGTTGATGACGACCTGGCGGAACTGCTCGGGATCGATCTTCGCGCGCGGCACGTCGTCGGTGAGCTCGAGCTTCAGGTCGAGGCCCTCGCTCTCCTGGCTGCTCATGATCTGCACCGTGCGACGCAGCGCGGCGTTCACGTCGAGCGGGACCGGGTTGCCCGCATGGGGACGCGCGTAGTCGAGGAAGCTCCCGACGACGCGGTCGAGGCGGTTCACCTCTTCGAGGATGATGCCGATGAACTCCTTGCTCGTCTCCGTCGGCGGCCCGGCGGCGACGGTGCGCTCGAGGTCCAGCTCCTCGAGCAGCTGCGCCGCGCCCTTGATCGCGCCGAGCGGATTCTTGACCTCGTGCGCGAGGCCGGCCGCCATCGCGCCGAGCGCCGCGAGGCGGTCGCGCTCCTTCATGCGGCTATAGACGCGGCTGTTGGCGACGACGATCGCGGCCTGCGCGGCGACGGTCTCGACGAGCGCGACCTCCTCCGGCGTGAACGCGTCGCGCACGCGGTCGTCGGCGACGCAAATGAGGCCTATGACGTCGCCCTCGTCGGTGCGGATCGCGAGCACGACGCACGATTTCAGCGGTCCGAGTGTGGCGGCGGCGGCGGTGAGGAGCGCCACGTTCCCCTCCTCGTCGCGCGCCACCTCCTCGAGCGACAGCGAGGGCGCCTTGTCGAGCTTGTCGAGGATGGGGCGCGCCGCCAGCGCCTCGATGCGCGTCGGGGCGACGACGCCGAGGCAGCCCAGGAGATCGAACGCGCCCCCGTCCTGGTCGCGAAGGTAAATCGCGCACGACGTGACGCGGTGCGAGCGCTCGAGGCCGGTCAAGAGGAGCTCGCGCAGCTCGTCGATCTCGAAGACGTGCGACAGGCGGCGGCGCAGGTCGGCCACGCTCGTCTCGAGGTCGTAGCGCTCGCGGAAGAAGAATTGGTGGATGCGCTTCTCGACCTCGCCCTGCAGCGGCTCGAAGAGCACGAGGAAGACGATCGCCGCGAGGACGGCGTTCAAATACATCGTGTTGAAGCGGCCGATGAACGTGACGAACACGTAGAAGATGCCGGCGAGGCAGAACGCGAGCGCCGTCGACACGAGGAGGCGGCCGGCCATCTCGTACAAGTCCGCCAGGCGAGGGCGCGTGAGCGACTCCGCGAGGACGAAGAGGAACACGATCGCCAGCACGGCGCCGATCGGCGGCAAGTAGAGGCCGAGGTACGAGAGGAAGTCGGCGAGCGTGAACGTCATCGACAGCGCGCCGACGACGACGAGGAAGCGCACCCGATCGCGCACGGCGCGCGACGGGTTGGCCTGGCCGCGCACGGCGAGCGTGATGAGCGCCGACGCCAAGAGGCCGAAGACGTAGGAGTAGACGACGCCGAGCGACACCGGCGCCTCGTTGTACGGCGAGACGACGATCGCGAGCATCGGCAGACCGAGGAACGTCGCGACGCGCGACAGGCGCGACGTGTGCGGCTTCTCCGACGGCACGACGGCCTGGAACAAGTGCACCGCGAACTGCGGCAGGATCACGGTGAGCACCGCCGTCGCGCGGACCCACACTTGGCTCTGGAAGATCTTCTCGAGCGACTGGCTCGCGTACCAGAACGAGACGCACAGCGAGAACGCCGCGAAGAGCCAGTGAACGCTGCGCCGCCCGCGCAGGAGCATCGACAGCGCGATCGCGAACGCGAGCACGCCGCAGAACAGTGTCGTCCGGGCGCGTAGCTCTAACACGCGCTCATTGTAGCGCGGGGGAGGCCCTCGAAGTGGCGCGGGTGCGGGGGCTTCCGCGGGTGTTCAGCGGGCCGTCACCACGCCTGGTTGCCCGTCGGGCCGAAGTAGCGCTCCATCTCGGGCGTCTCGAGCGGGTCGTGGTGATTCATCAAAGGCCCGGGCAACGGAGCAGGATCGGGCGGGGCAGCCTGGGGGAGCGGCCCGACGCCCACGCCGTCGATCGGCGGCGTCCACGGGTTGGGGAGCGGCTCCTGCCACGGCGCCAGCGGGACGGGGGTGCGCGCGTTGCTCGTCTCTACGGCGCGCTCGTTGTTGGCGGCGGCGCCGCCGACAGGCGCGGCCGCAGGCGCCTTCTCGACGACCGTGCCCTCGGGCTCACCGGGTGCGGCCTCCGCCAGGCAACCGCCCAGCGCGAGCGCGCCGAGCATGCCGCCGAGCACGCCAAAGAGCGAGGAGAGTGCGCGAGCCTTCACGGATTTCATCACGATGCCTCCGACGAGACGGCTGCGAGGCCGTACTGCTTGACCAGCTGAGAGAGTCTTGGCCGCTTCATGCCCAGTAGGGCCGCGGCGCGGGTAATGTTGCCCTTGGTCTCGGCCAGGGCGCGCGCGATGCAGTCGCGCTCGATCTGCCGCTTCATGTCGCTAAGGGTGACGGCGCCCTGGCGGACTTGCGCGTACGCGACCTGCGTTGCGCTCGCCTCGAAGGCGGGGAGCAGCGGCGGCTCGCCGTCGTCGTCGACGTCGGACGCGTCGGCTTCGGGCGACGGGTCTACGTCCACCGCAGACGCAGGCATCTGACGCAAAGAGGCCGGCGCAGCGCTGGCGAGGAGGCGAAGGTCTTCCACGTTCTCGGTGATGTCGGCGGCGGAGATGAGGCTCCCCTCCGCGAAGAGGGACGCTGCGCGGAGGACGTTCTCGAGCTCGCGCACGTTGCCGGGCCAGCGGTGACGCGTGAGCAGCTGCGCGGCGTCGTCGGCGAGGGACTTGGGCGACTCGCCGCGCTCTTCGGCGATGCGCGCGAGGAGGCACTCGGCGATGCGCGGGAGGTCGCCCAGGCGGCTGCGCAGCGCGGGGACTTCAAGGGTGATGCCGCGCAGGCGGTAGTACAAGTCCTCGCGGAACTCGCCGCGCTCGACCATCGCGCGCAGATCGCGGTGGGTGGCGCAGACGATGCGGACGTTCGCGCGGATCGCCGTCGTGCCGCCGACGCGCTCGAAGGTGCGCTCCTGCAGCACGCGGAGCAGCGCGACCTGGGTGCGCGCCGAGATGTCGCCGATCTCGTCGAGGAAGAGCGTGCCCCCCTCGGCGAGCTCGAAGCGGCCGCGGCGTCGGGCGAAGGCGCCGGTGAAGGCGCCCTTCTCGTGGCCGAAGAGCTCGGAGAGGAGCAGCGTCTCGACGAGCGCCGCGCAGTTCACCGTGACGAGCGGGCCGGCGGCGCGCTCGCTGGCGCGATGGAGCGCCTCGGCGACGAGCTCCTTGCCGGTGCCGCTCTCGCCGCGGATGAGGACGGTCGAGCTCGCGCGCGCGACCTTGCGGATCGCCGCGAGGAGGCCGCGGATGGCTGGGTCGTTGCCCACGATCTCGCGCGGTGCGCCGCCCCCTCCGCCGGCGGACCTCAGCGAACGCGGCGCGCGGAGCGAGTCGCAGGCGTCGACGGCGTCGGGCTGGCTCGACGGTGCGGTCTCGAGGAGGAGGGCGTGCGCGCGGGCGAGCGCGGTCACGGCGGGCTGGCCGAGGAACGCGGCCTTCACCTCGGCGGGCAGCGACTCTGCCATGCGGTCACGAAGCGCGAGCGCTTGCTCGAGGTGCGCGCGCTCCCGCGCGACGTCGCCGGCGCCGCGGTGCACGTCGGCGAGGAGCCCGTGCGCTTCGCGTTCGAGCTCCTCCTTGCCGGAGCGGCGCGCGACGGAGAGCGCCTCGGCGCCGAGCGCCAGCACCTCCTCGACCGGGAGGCCGCGCGCGCGGCCGAGCGCCGCCGCGATCACGGCGACCTCGCCCCGCGCCTCGCCGCTCGTCGCCAGCTCGCGCCCGCGCGCGAGCGACTCCTCGGCGCGCGTGAGATCGCCGTCGTCGAGCGCGACGCGCGCCGCGACGCGGTGCGCCTCGCCGAGCGCGGTTTTGTCGCCGCCCGCCTCGCAGTCCGCGAGCGCCTTGCCGACCTCGCGCCGCGCCGTCGCGCCTTGGCCGCGCTCGAGCGCGATGCGGGCGGCGATGACGCTCAGCGAGACGCCCTTGATCGTCATGCCCGGGCCGAGGGTGCGCCGACCGAACGCGAGCGCGTGCTCGGCGTGGTCGAGCAGGCCGAGGCGGCGCCGCAGCTCGGCGAGGTTCGTCAGCACGCGCGCCATCGACAGGCGATCGCCGAGGCGCTGACGCAGCTTCAGCGTGCGCTCGCTCAGCGTCAGCGCCGCCGCGTACTCGTGGCGCCACGTCGCGATGACGGCGAGGTTGTCGAGCGCGAACGCGCACGCGCGGCCGTCCCCAATCGCCTCGCCCTCGGCGAGCACGGCGTCGAACAGCGCGTGCGCCTCGTCGATGAGGCCCTTGGACAAGAGCGCGATGCCGCGGTTCAAGCGGGCCCGAAGCTCCGCGGTGCGATCGCCGTGCGCCGTCGCGGTCTGCGCGTCCTCGGCGAAGTGTTGATCGGCCTCGTCCCACTTGGCCGCCGCGAGGAGGAGCTTGCCCAGCGTGTTGCGCGCGCGGAGCACCGTCTCCGGGTCGAGCGACGCGTCCATCGCCGCCTCCGCCTCGCGCGCCGCGGCGGCGAGGTCGCCGCCCAGGTAGTGGACCTCGGAGAGCTCCACCGCGATCGTCGCGGCCGTCTCGCGATCGCTCGTCATCGCGCGGCCGCGCTCGAGCGCGACCTTTGCGGTCGTCAGATCGCCGAGCGCCACGGCGGCGCGGCCGAGCAAGAGCGTCACCGTCGCGCGCTCCGGCGAGCCCTCGCGCGTGAGGGCCACCGTCGTCTTGGCCCACTTGCAGGCCTCGTCGGCTTCGCCGACCGCGAGCGCGCGCTCGGCGGCGCGGCAACGAAGCTCGAGCTGCGCTTCGGCCCCAAGGCCGTCGATCGCGGTCATCCACCGGGCGACGACGTCACGCCGCGCGGTCGTGTCCCCCAGCTCGGCGACCGCGCGCGCGTACGCGTCATC
>JAYVXL010000464.1:0-5407 GCA_043785185.1 Myxococcales bacterium | reverse complement strand
GCGCGGCGCAGCTCCTCCTTGAGGAGGCCGACCGCGTTGACGAGCGCAGCGCCGCGCATCGAGTTGGAGCACACGAGCTCACACAACCAATCGCTCGTCTGCGCAGGCGTCCGCGCGATCGGCTTTTGCTCGATCAACTCGACGTCGATCCCGCGCGCGGCCAGCTGCCACGCGGCCTCGCAGCCCGCCAGGCCCGCTCCTACTACTCTTACCGTCACCGTACCTGCTCCTACTCGCGTCCGTCCTGGGCTCCGCGCGCGCTCCGATGTTACTCTGAACGCCTGAAGGTCGCGACCGCGACGCCTTCGCCCTCGCATGAGCAACCCTGCCGACGATTACGTCAAGCCTGGCGATGTCCTCGACGGCAAGTACCTCGTCGAACGCGTGCTCGGCGCGGGCGGCATGGGCATCGTCGTACAGGCGAAGCACAAGACGCTGAACAAGCGCGTCGCGATCAAGTTCATGCGGCCCGACCAGCTGGGCGACGGCGAGAGCGTCGCGCGCTTCCAGCGCGAGGCGAAGGCGGCCGCGAGCCTGCAGAGCGAGCACACCGCGCGCGTTCAGGACACCGGGCGCCTCGAGAACGGCGCGCCGTACATGGTGATGGAGTTCCTGGTCGGCTCCGATCTCGGGGAGCTGCTCGAGAGGAGCGGCCGGATGCCGCACGGGCGCGCCGTCGAGCTCGTCCTGCAGGCCTGCGAAGCGCTCGCGGAGGCGCACGCGCGCGGCATCGTCCACCGCGACGTGAAGCCGCGGAACCTCTTCCTCGCGCACACGGTCGACGGGCGACCGCTCGTGAAGGTGCTCGACTTCGGTCTCGCCAAAGATCTCGACTCGTCGACCGATCGCGCGCTCACGGCGACCACCGCGGTGATGGGCTCACCGCAGTACATGAGCCCCGAGCAGATGCGCGCCTCACGGGACGTCGACCGCCGGACGGACATCTGGTCGATGGGGGTGTGCCTGTACGAGCTGCTCACCGCGAAGATGCCGTTCGATGCGCCGACCGTGCCGATGCTCTGCGCCATGGTCCTCAAGGAGGACCCGGCCCCCCCGCACCTCGTCAACCCCGCCGTGCCGCTGCCGTTGTCCGACGCGGTCATGCGCTGCCTTCAGAAGACCGCGAGCGATCGCTTCGTGGATATCGCCGATTTCGCCGCGGCGATCGAGCCGTTCGGCGACGGCGCGTCGCAGGGCGCGGCGGCGCGCGTGCGGGGCGTTCTCACGTCGACGCGGCTGGTCAGCGACGCGCCCCCGCCCCACTTGCCGCCCCGGGCGCCGGTCGCCGCGCGCGCGGTCAGCGGCGCCTTGGACAACACGCTCGCGCACAGCGACACGCGGACGGCGGCCAGCTTCGACTCGAAGCCGAAAAAGAAGGAAGGGCCCACCCATCGCGCCGTCGTCGGGATGCTGGCGGGCGCCTCGGCCCTCGGCCTCGCCCTCGTCGTGGTCGTCGCGTTCCCCGGCAAGAATTTCCGCCGCGCGGGCGAGGCGCGGCCGGTGGGCAGCGAGAGCGCGGCGACGGGGCCAGGTTTTGGCGGCGCCGACGCGGAGTCGCTGATCGGGACGCCCGCGGCGCCGGTCCCCACGATCGCGCAGGTCGCGACGCAGGTCCCCACGCAGGTCCCCACGCAGATCCCAAACATGGCAACCGCGCTGCCGCCCCCGACGGCGACGGCGCCAGGGACCGGCGCCCCCGCGGCGTCCGCGGCCACCGCGCCGCGCCCGACGGTGACCGGCCGCCGCCCGATCCTTCCGACGCCCGCGAAGCCGCCCGCGACGGTCGCGATCGCGACGCCGACCGCGACGACGCCGCCTCCACCGCCCCCCACGGCGACCGCCCCAAAAAGCGACCCTGGAAACAAATTTTGATCATACGCTCGAAGCCGATGCGCACGCGTTCCGCCTCCTCGTTGTCGCGGCTCTTCCCGCTCTTGTGCGTAGCGTTTCCAGGCGTGGCCGCCGCGCAGGAGGTCTCCCCCGCCGACCACGAGCAGGCGGTCACGAACTTCCAGGCCGGCCGACGCTTCGTCGAGCAGAACAACTGCAAGGAAGCCATCCCGCGCTTCCTCGAGAGCCTCCGGCACGAGTCGAGCGTCGGCGCCCGCTTCAACCTCGCCGAGTGCTCGCGCGCCGTCAAAGAGAACGCGAACGCCTGGAACCAGTTCAAGCAAGCGCAGCAAGCGGCGATCCAGAAGGGCGACAACGAGCGCAAGGAGGCCGCGGGCAAGAACATCGGGGAGCTCGACGCCGCGGTCGTCAAGCTCCGCATGACGCTGCCCGACGGCCTCGCGGATCTACGCGTCAAGATCGACGGCCACGAGGTGCTCTCCATCGACCACGAGCTGCTCAAGACGGGCTACGCGGTCGAGCCCGGGCTGCCGCACCGGATCGACGTGACGGCGACCAACCGCGCTCCGTGGACGACGCCGGCCCCCCTGAAGGGCGCACCAGGCCAAGAGCTGCCGGTCATCATGGTCGATCTCGGCGCGCCGCTCGTCGCCGAGGGCACGGGCGTCGGCGACGGCCAGCGGCGGACGGGCCTCATCGTCGGCGGCGTCGGCGCGGTCGGCGTCGTGGTCGGCACCGTCTTCGGCATCCTCGCGATCGGCGCCAAGAGCGACGCCAAGGCGGCGTGCGAAGCGGGCGGCGGGTCGTATCCGAAGAGCTGCGCCGCCGGCACCGAGGGCGCGGTCGACCCGAAGAACAGCACCGCCAAGAGCGACGCGACGATCTCGACCATCGGCTTCATCGCCGGCGGCGTGCTCCTCGCGGGCGGCGCGGTGTTGTATTTCACCGCGCCGAAGCCGTACGGGAAGGAGGCCGCGCGCCTCCACCTCGCGCCGGCGATCGGTCCGGGCACAGCCGGGGCCTTCCTCGGCGGTAGCTTCTGACGTGAAGCGCGCGGCGGCGCACGTGGCGCTGCTTCTTGCAGGCTGCGGCCAGCTTCGCTCGGGGCCGTCCGACACGAGCGACGCCGGCGACGACGGGGGCGTCGTGGTCCTCCCGGACGGCGCCGTCGCCCGGCAGGACAGCGGAGTCGGGGGCAACCCCGACGGCGGAGGCGCGGACGGCGGCGGTGCCGAGACGCTCGGCCAGGCTGCTGTGCGGCTCGCAGCCCTGCGCTTCCCCGGCCCGCTGACGTCGCAAGGCTCCCTCGTCGTGTGCACTCCGTCCGGCGTCACCTGGAAGGACGGCGACGGCACGCTCCACTCGTGGCGCTACGACACGCAGAAGCAGCTCGACTACTCCTTCAAGGCGCAGGGGGCGCCGCGCCTCCCCATCGCGTCCGACGTCGTCGTCGCCGTGAACGCGCCCGGCTATACGAACCTGCTCGCGTACGACGCGACCCAAGGGAACGCGCTCCTGGCGACGCTGCCGTACGCGTTCAACTTCTACGCCGACGACACCGGCGTCGTGCGCCTCGACCGCAGCGTCAACGGCACACCGCTGACCGGCACGAAGGTGCGCAAGTGGACCGCGTCGACGAGCACGACCACCGACGTGTCGACCGTCCTGTCGACGCAGCAGCCGCCAAGCGCGTTCGCGAACGGCAGGGTCGTCCTCCCCGTGTCGGTCAACGCGCCGTTCGTGGTCTACGTCGTCGATGTGGCCGCCATGACGACCGCGAAGGTGACGTTCGACGGCGGCATTGCGACGTACGACTACCTGCCGCTGCCCTCGGGGCTGCTCCTCTCCTACGCGCGCACCGGCCCGACACCGTCGATTCGCCTCTACCGACAATACGACGACGGCAACCGCGTCGAGCTGGGCGACGAGGTGAGGAACATCCCGCCGCTCTTCGCCGGCTCGCCCCCGAACGAGCACACGTTCATCGCCCGCATCGCCGCGTCGGGCAGCGTCCTCATCTACGGCAGCGCGTTCGGCATCTGGGGCTACGACATGGTCAAGGGCACGCTCTTCCCGGTGCAGCTCGGCGACGGCAAGACGACGTACGTGGCGGACGCGATGTGCACGATGGATACCGTCGCCGCGCTCGCCTACCGCGTCCAGGGCGACGCGACGGGGCAGGTGTGGATGCTGCCGCTGGCGAAGGTTCTGCCGTAGCCTGGCCTCAGCCTGGCCTCAGCCTGGCCTTCGCCCGGCCTTCGCCTGGCCCGCGCCTCACTTCGGCTTCGGCGGGTGCGCGGACGCGAGAATGGGCGTCTTCGACTGCGCGTCGAAGAGCGGGATGCTCCCGAACGCGAGCTCGCGATCGAAGAGCGACAGGTCCGCGCCGAACTCGCCGGAGATGCCCGGGTAAAGACCGAACTCGGTGCCGGTGGCCGTCTTCGAGATCTCGGTGTCGAGGTAGGGCCCGACGCCGATGTACGGCCCCGCGATGTCGTAAAAGAGGAACGCCGCCATCGGCTCGACGTAGCAGACGATCGACGTGTCGCCGGTCATCTGCGCGCTCCAGACGGGCGTGATCTGGATGCGCGGCTCGGCGCCGAGGCGCGACCACTGCCCGTTCTGGTACGCCGCGCCGACTGAGATGTGCGCGCTCATCTCGACGCCGGTCTTGAGGTGGACCTCGCCCTTGAAGTGAAAGTCGCAGCCGAAGTCGACGTCGATCTCGACCGCCTCGTAGACCGGGAGGATGCCGATGAGCTGCGGCGGAAGGCGGAAGCGCGGCAGCGAGAAGAGGCGCTTCTTGGACTTCTGCGGCTTCAGCTGCCGGTAGAGATCCGCCTCGATGTCGACGTCCGCCTTCACGTCGACGTCGAGCACGAACTTCACGTCGAGATCGGCCGTCGCGAGCATGTGGAAGTGGTCGAGCTTTCCGTGGCGAAACTTGAGGCCCGTGTCGAAGTCCGGGACGAAGCTGAACGTCCCCTCTTCGACCTTCACCGTCTCGTCGACGTGGATGCCGCCCGTGGAGAGCGCGCCGGTGCCGCCGAGGATGTCGGTCTGGGCGAGGACGACGGCGCCAGAGAAGTTCGCGTTGCGAAGCGCCTGGCCGAGCGTCTGCGGCTTCAGACCGCTCATCGCCTGACCGAGGCCCGGCGCGTCGCCCATCGCCTGGCGGGAGGTCACCCGCGTCGCGATCTCGCCGTTGGTGATCGCGTCCGTGAGCGACGCTGCGGCGGTGTGGATCACGATCGTGTCCCCGCTCGCCTCCGTGCCGGTCACCTTGCGGAGAAAGCCGTTGTCGGTCGTGCCATTGAGGGCGCGCTTGCCCACCAGGATCTTGCCGGCCGGCAGCCGCAGGAGGTCCTCGTGGCCGCGGAGGGGCACGAGGAGCCGGTCCGCCTCGACTTTGGTCACGCCGGAGAGCTCGTCGTCCGCGACGAGGAGGTTCTCGCTCGTGCCGACGAGCCCGGTGTCGGCAGGCGCGGCGCACGCCCCAAGCGCACCCACGAGGATGGTGGCCAACGTGGCGTGGAGGGGGCTGGGCTTCATCCGG
>JAYVXL010000463.1:0-5414 GCA_043785185.1 Myxococcales bacterium | reverse complement strand
GCTCCCGCTCCATCTCAACCTATCTCCCTCGCGCCTCGCGCGAGTCGCCGAAGGCGATGAGGGGAGGCTCAAAACCTTCGGTTTTGAGGGGGCGCCAGCCCCACCAGCCCAATCGAATCCTTTCCGAAGAATCATTGATCCGCCGACAGGCGGTTCAATGATTCTTTGGCAAAGGATTCACCATGAAGCTCACGTTCGGATAGCCCGCAAACGCCGCCGTTTGGAAGACGCTCTTCACGACGATCGCCTGAACGTCCTGGTCGATCTGAAGGATCACGACGCCCGGGAAGTCCTTCCCCGGGTGCAGCTGCTTCCACAGCTCGCGCTTTCCCTTGAGCAAGTTGAACAGCTCGTCGACGCGCTGCAGGCGCTTGCTGTCTTCGATCGCGCGCGTGTTTCCGGCCGGCGTGCCGTCCACGAGGATGAGCGAGCCCGTGACGCCCACCATCGGCGCGTCGATCATGTCGAGCGTGTTCTCGGCCGGCGGGAGCGTGACTCCCTTGTTCGGCGGCTTCTCGCCCGACGCGTCGAACGTCATGAGGAGGAAGACCACCGTGACGACGAGGAAGTCGATCATGCTCGTCAGCGACAAGCTCGCGTTCGTCGAACGGTGACCGCCGCCCGAAACCCGCTTCTGGACGAACTTGAGCGGGATGCCGTGCATCAGCCGGCGGCCGGGTTCTTGGATCGTCATGGCTAGTTCACCGCGAAAGTAACGTTGAATGCCGGCATCTTCTCGTTCTTGCCGCCGACCGTGTAGTCACGCTTCGGCTGGTAGATCGCGTCGATGACGCCGATGATGTTCATGTACGGAGTCTCGTTGTCCGTGTGCAAGATCGCCTGATCGAACTTTTTGTCCGACCCGTCGCGGTGCTGCCCCACGGTCTTCCACTCGCTCTCGATCTTGTCGGCGAGCTCCTTGTAGCGAGTCATCTTGACCTTCGTGTTCGGCATCAGCTCGATCTTGTCCGAGCGCGGGATCTCGATCGTCGAGATGTTCGTGCCGGACTGCTTCCAGATGAGCGTGAACTTGTCGGTCTGACGCATCTCCACGTGGAGCGTCTTCTCGGGCTCCACCTTGTCCTGCTCGACGTCGGGCCGCGGCGGGCCAGGCACTTGCGCGTCCGCGTTGATGCGGGACATGTGCGACCACACGGCGGTGATGAGGAGAAAGGAGATGGTGACCATCAGAAGGTCGATCATCGGGATCATGTTGATCTCCGAATCCATCGACCGGCGTCCACCCTTGCCGCCGCTGTCTACGCTTACTCCGGCCATCGTCTACTCCACGCTGTCCAAGGTTCGGACGACGCGGGCCGCGCGACATCGCGCGGCCCGCCACTCACATGGCTACGAAAAATGAGTCTCGACGTCAGGCCGCCTGCGGAAGGCCCGACAGGTTGACCTTCTGGCGGTTCGTGACGACGAGGTTGAGCACCTGAACGCTCGCCTCGTTGATGTCGTCCTCGAGCGCCTGGGTCTTGCCGTTGAGGATCGCGTACCCGATGAGGCCGATGATGGCGACGATGAGCCCGAACGCCGTGCAGTTCATGGCCTCCGAGATGCCTTCGGCGAGGATGCGCGCCTTCTGCGTCGGGTCGACGCTCTCGCCCGAGACGGCGCCGAAGCTCCGGATGAGACCGGAGACGGTGCCGAGGAGACCGGTGAGCATCGCGAGGTTCGCGAGCAGCGCGAGGTAGCCCGTGCGCTTGGCGATGCGCGGGATTTCGCGGAGCGCCGCTTCATCCATCGCCGCCTGAACCTCCTCGTCCGGGCGGTTTACCTTCACGAGGCCCGACTGCACGATGCGCGCGAGGGGCGCGTTCGCGGCGGAGCACATCTTCACGGCTTTCGCGACGTCCCCCGCGAGGATGCACTTCTGCATCGTGGCGAGGAACACGTCCTTGTTAATGGACGAGCCGTAAAGATAGAGGGCGCGCTCGATGATGATGCCGATCGTGACGATCGACCAAACGAGGATGATGTGCATCCCCCAGCCGCCGTCCGTGTAGTGCTTCCAAATGCCAGCCATGTGATCGTCCTCCTCGAATGAGGTCTGCTGTAGCCGAACCTAGTCCGTGTGCGGGGCGAGCCGAGTGGAGGCCGCGCCGAACCGATTGAAACGCGCCCGCCGTTGACGGAGCACGCACTTTCGTGGGCGCCACGTTAGCGGAACGATTCGCGAAGAAGCAAGCTCGCAGTGCGCGCCAAAACCCCGCGCGCCCTCGATGCGAAAGAGGATGCCGGGTTGGACAGCGATCCGTCAACTCGATTGGGTCGAAAAACACCTGGGGCCCGCGTCAACGTGCGCTTGGGACCCAGGAAATTCCAGGGTCCCGGAAGATTGCGGCGACACTGGAGCGATGTAGGTCGGGGCGGCGCGCGGCAGGCAGGAAGGGGAACGGCCCGTCGTCCTCTCCGCGACCCCCGGCTGCGCGGCCCCGGCCGTCGCTCTTACCGACCGTGTCGTTGACTTCACAGATCCACTGGCGTTATCGTCGCTTCCGCTGGCCGCGAGTGCGCGCTTCAATTCGGGCGCGAGGGGTGTTCGGCTCAACGGAGCCTTCCTCGCTCGGCTTCGGCGAGCGGGGCCGACGGGTCCGCGTGACGAGCTAGACGAGTTTCGTTTTTTTCAGTGGATGCCGAAGGAATAGGAAAGGAGCTTCGCGGATGTTCGTATCGCTTCTGAGCAATGCAGCTGCGTCGGCAGAGGGTGGCGGCAATGGCGGCCTCATGGCCGTCTTCAAGGACAATCCGCTCTTCCTCTCCATCAACCTCGTCGTGAGCGCCGTCGTCGTCGCGCTCGTGATCGAGCGCGCTGCGTTCCAGCTCGGCAAGTACCGCGTGAACTCGAAAGAGTTCTTCGCCCAGATCAAAAAGCTCGTCACGGCCGGCAACATCGACCGCGCGATCAAGCTCTGCGACGCCGGCGACTACCCGACGCTGCAGCTGGTCAAGGCGGGCCTCACGCACGCCAATAAGGGGCCTGACGAGATCGACGCCGCGATGAGCGAGAAGATGGGCGAGCTCAAGCCCGCCGTCGAGAAGCGCGTCGGGTCGCTGTGGTCGCTCGCGAACATCGCGACGCTCATCGGCCTCCTCGGCACAGTCTTCGGCCTCATCCACACGTTCACCGCCGTCGGTGCGCCAGGCCTCTCGGCCGCGCAGCGCCAGAGCATCCTCGCGAACGGCATCGCCGAGGCCATGTACAACACGGCCTTCGGTCTCGGCATCGCCGTGACCTGCATGATCGCCCACTTGATCCTGCACCAGCGCTCGAAGAACATTCAGCACGACCTCGACGCCACGCAGGAGCGGGTCTTCAACCTCCTCTCCATCCAGACGCGTCCTGGCAACTACTGAGGCCCTCAAACTCAACTCAACGGAACGAGGGAGAGGAGCCCGGTCATGGCGAAAGAGCCCGAGCGGCTTAGCGCGCAGCAGCGAAGCAAAATTCGCCGCCTCACCGACCCCAAGGAATTGGCGCCGGACGAAGAGGGCGGCGAGCTCAACATCGTTCCGTTCCTCGACATCATCACGAACGTGATGATGTTCGTCCTCGCGACGGTGAGCGTCACGTTCACCGCGACGATCGACACGGCGCCGCCGCGGGCCGGAGGGCGCTCGTCGGCCAAGCCCGACACCCCGTCGCTCGGCCTCACCGTCATCGTCGTGCAGGACGGCTTCAGCCTGAAAGCGCGCGGCGGCAACGTCGCGCCGGGCTGCCAGGAGGCCGGCGCGGGCCTCGCCATCCCGAAGAAGAACGGCGAGTACGACTTCGCCGCGCTCGGCGCGTGCGCGAAGCGGCTGAAGGGGTTGTCTCCGGATTTTGCCGGCGAGATGGCCGTGACGGTCAGCGCGAACCCGAACATCCCGTTCCAGGCGATCGTCTCGACGATGGACCACGTCCGCAAGGACGACAACGGCGAATGCGCGCAGTCGAAAGAGGGCGTTTGGGACGGCGCGGGTTGCTTGTTCCCGGAAGTCAACTTCGGCTTGGCGCGATAAGCGAGGAGGAGGCATCCCATGAACCAGCCCCCCACAGGTCCAGGTCCCGGAGCCAGCGTAGCGCCGCTCCCGCGCGCGAAGCCGGCGTCGATGGCGACGTACAAGCGCGTCCTCCGCAAGCAGTACAACAAGAAGAAGCTCGAGCCGGAGATCAACTTCCTCAACATCACGGCGATGATGGACATGATGACCATCATCCTCGTCTTCCTCTTGAAGACGATGAGCGCGTCGAGCGCGTCGATGCCGCAGTCGAACGATCTCCAGATGCCCAAGAGCATCCTGACGTCGGAGGCGTCGCAGGAAGGCGTCGCGGTGCTCATCTCGAAGAGCCACATCGTCGTCGACGACAGCATCGCCTGCCCTGTCCCGAGCGATCCGACGCACGGCATCGAGGGCAAGTACAAGCGCAGCGGCCCGAACGACCTCTACATCGTGCCGCTCGCCAACCAGCTCCAGAGCTGGCGTGAGCGCGACAAGCAAGTGCGCGCCGCCACCGGCGCGAAGGACCTGCGCTCGGAGGCGATCGTCATCGCCGACGCGAACACGCCGTACCGTCTGCTCGTCGAGGTGCTCTTCACCCTCGGCCAAACGGAGTTCTCGAAGTTCCACTTGATGGTGCTCCAGGGGGCCAAGAAGTAGCAGGGGTCCGTCATGCGACACCTGACCGCAGTCGTTTCTCCCCGCGCGGTGGCGGTCGTCGCGAGCGTGCTCGGTGCATGCTGGGCGCTCGTCGCCTGCGCAAAGGACGCGGCCGAGGCGGGCAGCGGCGAAAACGACGCGGGCGGCTCGACGGCCCCCGACTCGTGGACGTTCTACGACACGAGCGTGCCCAGAAACGACGCGGTCGCGCCGCCCGATCCGCCCCCGCCGCCGCCAGAGGACAGCGGCCCGCCGCCGCCGCCCGTGTGCGGCGCCCGCGGCGCGCCGTGCTCGCTCTCGGGGGGGAACGACTGCAACTTCTTCGCGGGCGTGCACTGCGTCGCGGCGCGCCCGCCCGCCGACGCGGGGAGCCCGGTGGACGGGGGCGACGGGGGCGACGGAGGCGACGCGGGCGACGCCGGCCCGCCGCCGCCGGACGGCGTTTGCATCGGCGTGTTCGATTTCGTCACCTGCACGAGCGGCCGATGCGGTGGCGGCGGGCGGTGCCTCCTCGCGGCGGACACGTGCCTCGACCCGCAAGAGGCCGCGTGCGTGTGCGCCGACGCTGGGCCCGGGGTCTGCTCGCCGTAGGCGCGCGAGCTCGTCAGGGGCTTCGCCGATCCACCGCAACGCGAAAGTCTGCCTCCGACAGGCGCGCTCGTTTTTCCGCTGCGCGGACCGCGACTTGGATCGGATCGCATTCGATCCACGCCGCGCGCGTGAATCTGCGCGAAAAATAGGCGCTTTTCCCTGCAACCTTCGCCGCG
>JAYVXL010000462.1:0-5424 GCA_043785185.1 Myxococcales bacterium | reverse complement strand
TTCTTCACGTCCCCCGAGCGCGACATCTTCTTGTCGATCCACTCGGTGAGCGGCGCGGCGACGTAGATGCTCGAGTACGTGCCGGCCACGATGCCGATGACCATCCCGAGCGCGAAGTCCTTGATGACGCCGGTGCCCCAGATGAAGAACGCGAGGACCGAGAGCATCGTCGCGCCGGAGGTCAGGATCGTGCGGGAGAGCGTCTCGCTCACCGACATGTTGATGATCTCGGCGAACGATTTCCCGCGGTACTTGCCGAGGTTCTCGCGGATGCGGTCGTAGATGACGACTGTGTCGTTCATCGAGTAGCCGACGATCGTGAGGACGACGGCGATCGTCGAGAGCGTGATCTCCTTGTGGAGCAGGATGAACACGCCGATGACGACCATCGCGTCGTGGATGCACGCGATGACGACGCCGGGGGCGAACCGCAAGTCGAAGCGGAACGCGAGGTACAGCATGATGAACACGATCGCGATGGCGACCGAGTTTCGCGCGCTGTCGCGCAGCTGCTTTCCGGCCTTGGGGCCGACCCACTCGACGCGCAGCGCGTGCTCGGGCACGGCGTCGCCGAGCTTGCTGCGCAGCGAGTTGAGGAGCTGGTCGCCCTTGCTCTCGAGCTGAATCTCGACGCGGTGGTCGCGCTGGTTGGTCACCTGCGGATTGGTCGGGCTCGCGCGCAGGCGCATGCCCGCCACCGACTGGAGCTGCGCCTTGACCTTCTCGAGGTCCGGATCGTTGTCGTAGCGCGTGTTGACCTTGTCGCCGCCGGCGCTGAACTTCACCTCCGTGGCGCGCGCGCGCACGGGGCACGCGGCCTCGTCGGCGACGGGGGCCTTGGAGTCGTTCGTGAGGCAGAGCGCCTTCTCGACCAGCTTCTTCGACGAGTCGCTGATGACGCTCACGTCCTGCACGCGGACGAGGAACTGGTTTTTGGAATTTTCGCCGACTTGCACGACGTCCGGCGTCGAGAAGCCGCTCGCCTCGACGGCCTTGCGGAGCGCGCCGGCGCCGTCCTGCCCTTCGAACGAGAGGGGCTTGGCGAACGCGACCTCGATCTCCGTGCCGCCGCGAAAATCGGTGCCGTAGTTCGGCCCGTACGGCCACACCGTCTCCGGCCAGAACGAGAGCGCCGTCGAGATGGCGACGAGGATGAGCGACAGCGGCACCCAGAACCACCGCTGCCCCATGAAGTCGAACTGCCTACCCGGCTTGAACAGCTCCATGACTAAAACTCCGCTCCCACCGACAGGCGCTTGACCTTCGCGTGACGCACCCACCACTCGAAGACGAGGCGCGTGCAGAAGACCCCGGTAAAGAGGCTGCAGATGATGCCGACGATCAGCGTGACGGCGAAGCCCTTGACCGGGCCCGACCCGTACTGCGCGAGGATGAGGCCGGAGATGAAGACGGTGACGTGGCCGTCCAAGATGGACGAGAACGCCTTGTCGTATCCGGCGTCGACCGCGGCGCGGATGCTGCGGCCCGCGCGGAGCTCCTCGCGGATGCGCTCGTTAACGAGCACGTTGACGTCGACGCTCATTCCGAGCGTCAGCGCGAGCCCGGCGATGCCCGGCACCGTCATCGTCGCCGAGAACGAGGCCAGGATGGCCATCTGCAGGAACAGGTTGAAGAGGACCGCCAAGTCCGCCACGACGCCGCTCTTCCGGTAGTAAAACATCATGAACGCGAGGACGAGCGAGCTGCCGACGAGCATGCCCTTCACGGCCTGATCGATCGCGTCCTTGCCGAGGCTCGGGCCGATCATCGACTCGTTCGACGGCGTGATCGGCGCGGGCAAGGCGCCGGAGCGGAGCACGAGCTCGAGCTTCCGGGCGTTCGACAGCTGCGTCTCCGGATCGCCCGCGCCGAGCGTGATGCTCGCGCGGCCGCCGGCGATCTTCGTCTTGATGACGGGCGCGGAGTCGATCGTGTCGTCCAAGATGATGGCGAAGCGCTTCTGCACGTTCGCGCCCGTGATCTCCTCGAACCTGTCGGCGCCGGCCGGGCTGAACGTCACGCCGACGTAGTAGCCGCCCATGCCGCCGTTGGTGTCCTGCGACACCATCGCGTCGGTGATGTAGTCGCCGGTGACCTCGGCGCGCGAGAAGAGGTAGTACGTGCGCCAGCCGACCTCTTTCGTCTCGTTCGTGTCGGGATCGGTCTCGGTGCGGATCGCGTAGCCGACCTGGTGATCGTCCGGCACGCCGAGCGTGCTCGTCCACGCCTTGAAGCGCTTGAGCGTCTCGGCGAGCGACTCGGTGAACTGGCCCTTGTCGTCGTTCTTGCGGGCGATGATGGCGTAATAGGCCTTCTCGACCGATTTGCCGGCGCCGTTCGGCGCCTGCTCGAAGTAGATCTGGATGCCCTCACCGGCCGGGATTTGGCTCTCCGGAACATTGAAGAACTTCCCCGCGCCCTCGTCGTCCACCATCTTGAACTCGAGGCGGGCCGTCTTGCGGATGATCTCTTTGATGTCGTCGAACGCCTTCTGATCCTGGCCCGGCACCTCGACGATGATGTCCTCGTCGCGGATCGTGACCGACGCCTCGCGCAGGCCCATCTCGTCGACGCGTTTGCTGACGGTGTCCTTCGCCTGCGCGACGGCGCGCTCGCGGATCTGCGTCTCGACCTCGGTGCGAATCTTGAAGGCGACCTCGCCCGGGACGCTGCTGCGCTGCTGCGTCATCTCGGCGCCGAACTTCTTGTTGAAGCGGTCGTCGATCTTGGTCGCGACGTCGGCCGGGTCCGTGAACTTCACCTTGATGAGCGCCGACTCGGGGAGAGAGATGTGGACCTTCTCCTCGAGCTTGTTCGCGGCGTCGCGCGTGATGACGCCGTCGCCCGAGTGGAATTTGTACGAGACGGCGAGCTCGTGGCGCATGTCGTCGGCGAAGCGGTCGCGCTTGTCGCGGATCGCCTCCTCCACCTCGACGGTGTAGACGAGCCGCATTCCGCCCTGCAAATCGAGGCCCTTCACGATGCCGAACTTGATGTTCTCGCGGAAGTACGACGGGCACTTCGCGCGGCCGCCGCTCACGGCGTCGATCGTCGGCCAGAGGATGACGCTCCCGCCGAGCAGCGCGACGGTCGCGAGGCCGGTCTTGAAGCGCCAGCCGCCGTCCATCACCGGCAACGCGCCGATGAGGGCCCAGACGCAGAGCAGGCCCATCGTGATGACGCCCCAGAACGAGTCGGCCTTGTAGAAGAGAAAGCCGCTGACCGTGGCCCCGAGGGCGACGAGGAGCGCGTTGCGCCGCGAAGCAGGCATCTTATTTCTTCTCCGCCGCGACCTTCGCGTCCTTCAAGTCCTTCAAGTCCTTGTCGGCGGCGTCGTCCTTCTTGTCGGCGGGCGAGGCGAGCGGCGAGATCGACGTGACGAGCATCTTCACCGTCGTGCCCGGGGCGATCTTCACCTTCGCGACCTTCTCGTCCATCTCCATCAGCTCGCCGATGAGGCCGCTCTGCGAGACGACGGTATCGCCCTTCTTCAAGCTCGAGCGCGCCGCCGCTTCCTTCTTCTGGCGCCGGAACATGAGGAAGAGGAAGGGCACCATGATGAGGAGCGGGAAGAGCAGCTGCATGCCTCCGCCCGCGGAGCTCGGCGCCGCGCCCTGGGGCGCCGAACCGTCGGCCGCGACCCCGGGATTCCCCTTCGGTTCAACTTTCTGGAAGGCAAAAGACACGTCGTACCTCGTTCGCCGGACGTGGCCGGCGACGCTGACTGGGGGGCGGACTGCGGGCGATGGCCGCGGGCAATGACTGGGAGCGAGCGATGACTCGGAGAGCTTGAAAACTAGGAGACGAGCGATTCCGGGAAGTTCCAGGTGCGCGACGCGGGCGTCACAGGCCTGGGGCCGCTCGGGATAGTCGAGCGCTGGATTTTCGTCAACCAACCCGGCGGGAGGGCCGCCTGTTCCAGGGCCCGCGCCGGGGGTGAAGCCGGCGCGCGGTTCGACGGCGGCGGCGCGGTTCCATGCGCGGCGGCTACATCCCGAGGGTGCCGGTCACCAGCGTGCCGTCGTCGAGGACGGCCCGGACCTCGCGCTCGGTCGCGGCGAGGGCGATGACGCCGGCGTCGGTGCCGAGGTTGCCGGTGAGGCGCGTCCAGACGCCCTGCGCGGAGCGGCGGAGGATGCGCGCGCCCCGCGCCGAGCCGGCCCAGCCGACGCCCTCGTACGACGTGAGGGAGACGAGATCGCTCGTCGTCTGCACCTCCTCGAGCTGCGCGTGGAGCTTCGGCCCCACGTTGAAGGCGTACGCGCCGTCGCCCACGACGAGCGCGCCGCCCTCGTTCGCGACGATGCGGTGGAGCTCGCCCGGCGCGATCTCGACCGTGCCGGCGACGACGTCGCGCTCGAACGCGACGAGCTTGCCCGCGCCGCACGCGACGACCGAGCCGCCCGCGATGCGCGCCATGCTGCGCAGTCGAACGGCCGGGGTGCCCGGGACGACGACGCGGACCCAGCGCGGCGCGCCGCGCGCGAGGATGCCCACGGGCCCCGTCGCCCCCGGGCGCTCGCCGACGAAGAGCGCGCCGTCGCCGTCGGGCAGCGCGTCGTAGAACGTGAGCTCGGCGGCGGCGATCGGCGCGGCGGGGTCGAGCTCGACGCCCCAGAACTCGCACCCGCCTTCCAGGTTCACGCGGAGGACGAGGCCGCCCGCGCCGAGGAGGAAGAACGCGTCCGGCCCGACGCCGCGGATCGCGCGGACGCGCGTGAGATCGATCTTCGCGTCGAGCTCCAGCTCCTCCCAGCCCCCGCCGCGCGTCAAGACGACCTTCGAAGCGGTCACGGCGACCGCGTTGACGCCGGTGGAGGCGAAGCCGGCCGCGAGGACCTCGGCGCGCTTCCACTGGCCGAGGCGCGCGCGGAAGAGCCACGCCGCCGGCCCGTCGGAGCTCGCCGGTCCGGCGGCCCCGGGCGCATCGAACGGCGCGTCGAACGCCGCCCTGGCCTCCGCAGCCGGCGGCGCGACGACGTTCGGCTCGCGGACGGCCGCGGGGCCCATCGGAAGGGGCGCCGGCGGCGGCGGCTCGTCCTGGAGTGGGATCGGCGGCGGGCGCGACACCCGGCGCGGCGCGGAGCTCGCGCTCGGCCGCGCCGGCATCGGCGGCGACGGCGCGGTCGTCTCCTGCGGCGGGAGCGCGCGCTGCATGCTCGGCATCGGCTGGGCGCGCAGCGCCACGGCGGGGATCTCGGGCACCTCGACGGCCAGCGTCGGCTGCGAAGGCGGAGGCGCGGGCGGCGGCGGGGCGTACGCGTCGACGTGCGAGAGCGCGAGTGTCGGCTGCGACGGCGGCGGCACATCGGGCGGGCTCGGCGGCTCGGACCGGCGCGCCGCCGCGGCGAGCGAGCCCATCGCGTCCGCGAGCGCCAGCGTCGGCTGCGACGGGGGCCGCGCCGGGACCGCCTCGGGCGCGCC
>JAYVXL010000461.1:0-1579 GCA_043785185.1 Myxococcales bacterium | reverse complement strand
CCACGTTGGTGCCGCGCATGTGGAGCGGATCGTTCACCGCCGTCGATCGCGTCACGACGCGCAGCGGCGCGCTCGTCGGGTCGGTCAGCGGAATCCCGGCGGCGGTGAGGAGCGGGACGATCTGCGCGTGCGACCCGCAGCCCGTGGCGAGCGCGGGGAGCGGAGCGGCGAGCGCGAGGAGCAGGAGGAGTGAGCCACGCGTGCGCATGCAGAGGCCAACTGCAAAGCCGAGGCCGCGCGCGAATGCGGCCGTTTTCCGCCGAAAATGCGCGAAGGCACGCGCCGCCCGTGTTCGGGAGGCGGGGCCGGTGCGTGCTTGATGCCCCACGCGCTGCGCGCGGGCGAGACGCCGCGCCCGCGTGGCGCGGCTTAGATCACGACCTCTTTGAGCTGGATCTGCGACCTGTCCGCGATCCCCAGGCCCAAGTCCGCCGCCGCCTTGATGTAGGCCGGCGCGCGCCCCTCCTCGGCGAGCGACTTCAGCTTGAAGTCCGCGCGCGCCTTGTCGACGAGCTCGGCGCCCACCGCGTCCATCGCGACCGCGTCGGTCGACACGTAGACGCTCTCGTGCGGCACGACGTGGCGCGGCGAGCCCCACTTCGGGCCGCCGTGCGCCATCAGCTTGAAGCCGTCGGTGATGTTCAGGCGGACGCGGCTCTTGATGACGTCCTGCGCGTAGAGCTGCGCGATCTGGGGGCTCGCGTGGTGCGAGTGGAAGTAGTGCGGCGACGTTTGGGTGCCGTGCGTCATGTTCTTGAGGAGGCCGGTGTACCCGCAGATCGAGTGATCCTTGATGAGCGAGAAGTTCACGACCGCGGTCGATTCGGTGAGCGTGCGGCAGAACCGCGTCTTCACGCCGGTCCCGGGGATGAGGCGCTCGGCCATCGTCGTGTCGCCGTTGCCGTGGACGACGACCTTGACGCCCTTGGGCACGTTCTGCGCGTTGACGCGCGTGCCGGCGAGGAAGCTGCCGTACTGCTCGAGCACGGTGATGCTCTCGGGGGGCACGCCGGCGGCGATCATCGCCTCGAGGAACGGGAGGATCAGCTCCTTGTTCGTCCCCATGTTTCGTTCGGCGATGCCGTTCACCTTCACGCAGACGATGTCTTGCGGGTGGACGAAGAGCTTCACGGCCTCGACGAGGTCACCCTTGCCGGTGAACTCGGTCATGGCGCGCGTGAGCATCGCCTTGGCGTCGTCCTCCTTGGGGTAGAGCTGGTTGGTCTGGAGGCAGTCCTTCTTCGAGACCTTGACGATCTTGCCCGGCGCCGACATCGGCGTGAAGCCGGCGGGCGGGGCGGCGGCGAGGCTCTTCTCGCCCTCGGCCGCGGCGGCCTCGGAGTCCGAGAAGAGGAGCGTCCCGGCGACGGCGACGGCGGCGGCGCCGCTCACGAAGGCACGGCGGCCGAGCTCCGAATCCTCTTCGATCCTCGCGATGACGTCCCTCGCTCCGCGCTCGCTCATGGTGCAACTCCTAGGCTGACGACGAGAGCTAGCATGGCACGGAATTGTCGCGCCAACTAGCGGCGAACCCGGCCCGCCAGCGCTCGAGCTCTCGCACCGGTTGCTCGTCGAGAGA
>JAYVXL010000460.1:0-5429 GCA_043785185.1 Myxococcales bacterium | reverse complement strand
AGCTCGAATACAAGCCCGACACGTTCGGTCTCCGCGCCGGCGCCAACGTCTCGAGCGAGCCCGACTACCTCTCGCTCACCGGCTCGGCCGCGCTCGTGCGTGACCTCGACGACAAGCACGTCTCGCTCCTCGCCGGCTACGCGTTCGGCCACGACATCGCGGGGCGCACCGGCACCGCGTGGTCGCTCTTCAACCGCCAGCTCGATCGCCACGGCGTGAAGCTCGGTGCGAGCTTCGTAGTGAACCGCCTGACCGTCGCGTCCGTCGTGCTCGACGGCATCTTCGAGCGCGGCGACCCGTCCAAGCCGTACCGCTACGTCCCCATGTTTGCGCCAGGTCAGGACGTGCCGAAGGGCGCGCCGCCCGAGCAGGTCGCCCGCCTACGCCTCTCCGCGCGGCCGCTCGAGCAGCTGCCGCTCACGCGCGACCGTTTCGCATTGAGCGGCCGCGTCGCGCACCGCACGCCGCCGGTGACGCTGCGCGCCGACGAGCGCGTGTACGCCGACTCTTGGGCGATGCTCGCGAGCACGACCGACGCGCGCGTGCTCGTCGACGTGAGCCGCCGCGTCGAGGTCGGCCCGCACCTGCGCCTTCACCTCCAGAAGGCGGTGAGCTTCTGGCAGCGCGCGTACGTGATTCAGTCTGGCTTCGACTTCCCTGCCCTGCGCACGGGCGATCGCGAGCTCGGCCCCTTGTGGAGCGGCACGGGCGGCGGCAGCTGTCGGTGGAAGGTCGGCGCCTCCGAGCACCCGGAGACGTTCATCCTCGGCCTCGACATGAACCTCACGACGACGCAATACCTCGACGACCTGTACCTCACGCGTCGCGTCTCGGCGCTCGGCGCGTTCACGCTGGAGATCGAGCTATGAGAGATCTGCTCGTCCCGCTCGTGCTCGCGCTCGGCGGCGCCTCCACGACCGCGTGCGACCCCGTGCATTCGAACGCCGTCGACGCGCTCGGCGGCGAAGCGCCCGGAGTCCGCACCGGCCCGACACACCGCCCAGGCCAGCCGTGCCTTTTGTGCCACGACGGAAAGCTCGGCGATCCGCCGCCATTCAGCGTCGCCGGCACCATCTTTCTGACGCCGAACGATCCGCGCGCGGCCAACGGCGTCGACGGCGCGAGCGTGGTCATCACCGACGCGACGGGCGACGCGCGCACGTTCGCGACGAACCAGGCCGGAAACTTCTACGTCCCCGTGAGCGAGTGGACGCCGACCTACCCGCTGCGCGTTCGCGTGACGTACAGGACCTACGACGTGACGATGACGTCGCACATCGGGCGCGACGGCTCGTGCGCGGGCTGCCACTTCACGCCGACGGGACCCGACTCGCCGGGCCCCGTCGCGCTCGACTGGGGCGACGGGGGCGTTCCTTGAGCGCCCGCGGCTGCCGACTCATGCTCGCCACGCTCGCGTGCGCGCTCGGCGCTGCGCTCGCGTGCTCGACGCCGGCGACGGATGGGCGCGTCACGCCGAAGGAGCCGCCGAACGACGACGCGTCCTTCCGCCCGGTCGCCGACATGCTCGTCCACCGCTGCGGCTCGCTGGATTGTCACGGCACGGTCTACAGGAACCTCCGCCTCTACGGCCGCGAGGGCCTGCGCCGCAGCGCCGACGCGTCCCCGACCGTCGTTGTGGGTAGTGTCACGTCGCCCGAAGAGTACGCAGAGGACTACGCCTCGGTCGTCGGGCTCGAGCCCGAGGCGACGGGCCAGGTCGTCGCAGAGGGCGGTGCCGCGCCGGAGCGCCTCACGCTCGTACGAAAGGGCCGAGGGCAGGAGGCCCACAAGGGCGGCGCGCTCATGTCCGTCGGCGACGATCGCGACCGTTGCCTCGTCTCGTGGCTCGCCGGGCGCACGGACACCGCGGCGTGCAAGAGCGCGGTCGACCCGACGAAATACCCGTGAGCGGCGCGTCGGGCCGCCGCCCGTGCAGAGCTCGTCCGAGCGAAAGGGCGGGCGCCGGACGAAGGCGTGATCGCTTGCACCCGCGGGCTCCCACCAAGAGGGCATGCCGCTCTTCGCGCTTCCCTTTCGCTTGGCGTGCAGTGCCCTCGGCGCCGTCATGCTCCTCGCGGCGAGCTGCAGCCGCAGCGACCTCAGCCTTTCCCCCGCGACCACGGACGGTGGCACCGACGGCGCGCCCACCTCCTCGTGCCAGGGCTGCGTCGACCAAGGCGCCACCTGCGGCAAGGTCGACGACGGCTGCGGAAAGACGCTCGACTGCGGAACATGCCCCGTCCCCAAGACGTGCGGCGGCGGGGGGACGGCGAACCAGTGCGGGTGTCAGCCCTCCACGTGCGCCGAGGTCGGCGCGGAGTGCGGCGACGCGCTCGACCGCTGCGACGGCGTGCTCTCGTGCGGGACGTGCCCGCCCGGGGAAATTTGCGGCGGCGCGGGCGCGAACAAGTGCGGCAAGAATGCGTGCGCGCCGACGACGTGCGCGGCGCTCGGCGCCTCGTGCGGGAAAGTCTCCGACGGCTGCGCGCACGTCCTCGATTGCGGCGCGTGCGGCGCGCCGCAATCGTGCGGCGGCGGCGGCGCCGCCAACCAGTGCGGCTGCACGCGCAGCACGTGCGCCGCGCGCGGCGCCACCTGCGGCACCGTCGAGGACGGCTGCGGAAAGACGCTCGACTGCGGCGGCTGCGCGGCGCCCCAGTCGTGCGGCGGCGGCGGCGGAAGCGCGTGCGGGTGCACGCCAACCAGCTGCGCGGCCATCGACGCGCACTGCGGGACCATGCTCGACGGGTGCGGCGGGACGCTCGACTGCGGCGTGTGCAGGGGCGGAGGACGCCGCGGCGGCAAGGTCTGCCTTGGCACCGGCCCCGCCAACTGCAGCGAGGAAGGCGAGACCTGCACGCCGACGACCTGCACGCGTCAGGGCGCGCGTTGCGGCCGGATCGCCGACGGCTGCGGCGGCCTCCTCGACTGCGGGGCGTGCGCCGCGCCGGCCACGTGCGGCGGCGGCGGAATCTCGAACCAGTGCGGCTGCCTGAAGACGACGTGCGACGCGCAAGCGGCGACGTGCGGGCAGCTCCAAGACGGCTGCGGGGGCACGCTCGACTGCGGGGCGTGCCCGGCGGGGCAAGCGTGCACGGCCGCCCACGTCTGCGCGGCGACGAAGTAGCGCGCGGGCGCCGCGGGCGCAGCTCCCCGCATGAACTCATCCGCGTTCTGCGACATCGTCCGTTCGTAAAGAAGCGTAAGGCGCCCGCGCTCGCGTGATCCGGGTGGAGGCGGACACGCCCCTATTCGATCAACCGTCGCCATGCGAAGAACCCTTGCCCCCTGTGTCTTCGCCGCGTGCTTTGCCGCAGCCGCGGATGGGTCGTTCGCGGCGCGCGGCGTGCTCGCGGAGGGCGCGTCCCTCGGCGCCGCCGTGAGCGCGTTCGCTGTGGCGACGGCCCTTGTTCTCGGGCCGCTCCTCTGTACCCTCCTCGTCGGCTCGGCCGTGCTCGGGCCGCTCGCGAGCGACGCCCTCCGCGAGGCGCGCGCGACGCTCGCGCGGCTGTCCGGCGGCCACGCACCGCTCGCCGCCGTCCTCCTCACCGGCGGCTTCGCGGTGGCGACGACGCGCGCCGCCGTGCTCGGCCGCGCGATCATCGCAGCGATGAGCCCGCACCTCGCCGCGACGTTGCTCGTCGTGTGCGCGGTCGCGCTCGCGACCTTTGGCCTCGCGCTCGGGGCCGCTCTCGCCCGCGCCGTCGGCCCGCGCCTCGCGCGGCTCGAGACGCGCGCGCCCTTGCTCCGGGTGGTCACCCGCGGTCTCGGAGCGCGCGTGCTTCTCGCCGTCGTCGTCTGCGCGTGGCTCGACGCGCTGCTGCTGCGCGAGTACGTCTTCGCGCCGGCCGCGGGCATCGTGGCGGCGCTCGTCGCGCCCGCGGTTCGGGTCGCGCTGGCGCATCGGTCCGCCCCCGATCACCGCGCATGGCGGCGCCTGCCGGTCTTCGTCGGCGCCGTCGTCGTCGTGACGCTCGCAGCGCCGCAGGCCCTTGCGCGCCTCTCCGGCCGCGCGCGCGCCGGCGTCGCGCATCGCCCGCCGTACGGCTCGCTCGTCTTGGCGGCCGCGCGTCGGCTCGTCGATCGCGATCACGACGGATATTCGCCCATCCTGGGCGGGGGCGACTGCGACGACGCCGACCCGAGCGTCCACCCCGGCGCGCCCGACGTCCCCGACAACGGCAGGGACGAGAACTGCTCCGGCGCGGACGCGACCGCGTTCGTGCAACCGCCCGGGCCCGCGGCCGCGCGACCGTCGTCGCTCGCGCCACGCCCGAACCTCGTGCTGCTCGTCGTCGACGCGCTGCGGCCCGATCATCTCGGCTTCGCCGGGTACGCACGCCCGACCTCGCCGAACCTCGATCGGTTTCGCGAAGGCGCGACGTGGTTTCGTCGCACCTACACGCCGGCGCCAAGCACACGCTTCGCGCTCGGCGCGCTCTTCACCGGGAAGGACGTCGAGGCGATGCCGCAGCGACGCGGCCACGGAAACGACTTCGAGCTACTCGCCCGGGCGGACACGCTCGCCGAAGCGCTTGATCGCATCGGCTACGACAGAGTCGGAATCACCATCCCGCACGTGGCCTTGCACATCGCGGGCCTCGAGCAGGGCTTCCGTGTCTTCGCGCCCGCCGTGCCCAAGGACACGCCGCCGCACGAGTACTCCGGTAAAGACGCGCCGCCGACGACCGATGCGGCGCTCGCTTACCTGGCGAGCGCGCACGCGGACGGCGGCCGACCGTTCTTTCTCTTCGCGCATTACGAGTGCACTCACTGGCCGTACATCGCGCACGTCGAGCACGACTTCGGCGAGACGCTCGTGGACGCGTACGACAGCGCGCTCGCGCACTGCGACGCCGAGCTGGGCCGGGTGATCGACGCGCTCGACGGCCGCGCCGATCGTGAGCGCACCATCGTCGCGATCGTTTCGGACCACGGCGAGCTGCTCGGTGAGCACGGCCTCTGGCAACATGGCAGCTCGCTCCTCGAACCGGCCGTGCGCTCTCTCTTGCTGGTCCGCGTTCCGGGCGACGGTCCGCGCGCGCGCACAGTCGATACGCCCGTCATGCTCACGGACCTCGAGCCGACGCTCCGCGAGCTCGCCGGCGCACCGGAGCACGCCGGCCGCACGACCGCGTGGCGCCTCGGTGGAATGCTCGCTGGCGCTGCGGCCCCCGGCCGCCCGCTGTTCCTCTACGTGGACGACTGGCGCGCCGGAGTGCGGTACGAGTCACGGGGCGTCGTCGACGGACGGTGGAAGCTCGCGCGCGACCTGCCTACCGGCTTCGAGGAGCTCTACGATCTCGACGCCGACCCGACCGAGTCGCGCAGCCGTGCGCGCGACGCGCCGGAAGTACGCGCGCGCCTCGCAGCGCTCGTCGACGCGTGGGACCCGACCGGCGCGTCGTGGTGAGTGCGCGAGCTCGAGG
>JAYVXL010000459.1:0-5459 GCA_043785185.1 Myxococcales bacterium | reverse complement strand
TCTCGTCCGCGCGCTGGCGCGTCACCTGGCCGCCGTCGACGAGGCGATCGACGTAGACCTCACGCACGCTCGGCTTCTTCTTGATGAGCGAGTACATGACCGGCTGCGTGTACGTCGGCTCGTCGGCCTCGTTGTGGCCGTACTTGCGGTAGCAGTACATGTCGATGACGACGTCCTTGCCGAACTTCTGCCGGAACTCCGTCGCGAGGCGCGTCACCTGGATGACCGCCTCCGGGTCCTCGCCGTTAACGTGGAAGACGGGGACCTTCATCATCCGCGTGATGTCGGTGCAGTAGCGCGTCGAGCGCGAATCCTCGGGGATGGTCGTGAAGCCGATCTGGTTGTTCACGACGACGTGGATCGTGCCGCCCGTCGTGTAGCCCTCGAGGCCGGCGAGGTTGAGCGTCTCGGGGACGACGCCCTGGCCCATGAACGCCGCGTCGCCATGAATGAGGAGAGGAACGACACCGTTTCGCTTCGCGCGATCCTGCTTCGCGCGCACGCGGCCCTCGACGACGGGGTTCACCCACTCGAGGTGGCTCGGGTTGAACGCGAGCGACAGGTGCACGGTGTTGCCGCTCGCCGTCACCCGATCGCTCGAGTAGCCGAGGTGATACTTCACGTCGCCGGCGCCGAGGAAGCGCTCCGGCTGCTTGTCGTCGAACGCCGCAAAGATCTCGCGCACGTTCTTGCCCATGATGTTCACGAGCACGTTGAGGCGACCGCGGTGGGCCATGCCGAGGACGACCTCCTGCGCGCCGTACGCGCCGGCCGCTTCGATGAGCAGATCGAGGAGCGCGATCATGCTCTCGGCGCCTTCGAGCGAGAAGCGCTTCGCGCCGACGTAGTTGCGGTGAATGAACTGCTCGAAGATCTCCGCGTCGGTGAGCTTCGTCAGCACGCGGACGAGATCGTCGCGATCGAGCGTGGCGCGGTTCTTCGAGACCTCCATCTTGTCCTGGAGCCACTGCCGCATCCGCGGATCTTCGATGTGCGTGTACTCGACGCCGATCGTCCGGCAGTACGTCTCGGTCAGGTGCGCGATGATCTGGCGCAGCGTCGCGTGCTCGGGCAGGCCGGTCATGCCGGCCGTCGCGAACGTCGTGTCGAGATCGGCCACGGAGAGGCCGAAGAGGGCGAGATCGAGCTCCGGCGGGGCGTTGGCGTCCGAAGGGTGGCCGGACACCGCCAGCGGGTCGAGGTGCGCGAACAGGTGGCCGCGCACGCGGTACGCGTTGACGAGCTGGTACACGCGTCCCTGCACGCCGGCGGCGGCGATGAGCTCGTCGTCCTTCATCGCGCCGCTTTGCGGGGCGAGGCTCACGCGAGCGGGCGCCACCGAGGCGGCCGCCCCGTTGCCGGTGCCGTTGCCGTTTGACTTGGCGGGCGCGAGCGCGAGCGCGGGCGGCGCGCGGCCGGTCTCGGGGAACGCCTCGGGTGACGCGCCGTTCTGCGCGGCGCGCCCCCCTTCGAGCGCGGCGAAGAATTCGCGCCACTTCTCCTCCACCGCCTGCGGGGCCGAAACCCAGCGCGCGTGAAGCTCCTCGACCAGACCCGCGTTGATGCCGAATTGTTCGAACATGGTAGGGATTCCGTGGCCCCCCACGGTAGCACCAACGTGCGACGCTCGCCGGATGCTTGCGCCGCGGCTACGCGCGCCTGGCGCGCATTTTCAGTGCTTGGGCTTGGGCGCCGGGCCCTTCGGGGCCTCGGGCTTGGCCGCGCCGCCGCTCGGGGCCGGCGCGTTCTTCTTGTCGGCCTCGGCCTTGTCGGCCTCGCCGGCCTTGTCGTCCTTCTTCTCGCCGGCCTTGTCGTCCTTCTTTTCGGCGCCGCCTGGGTGATCGGGCTTGCCGTCGCCGTCCGCGTCGTCGTCGTCCTTCTCGATCTCGGCCGTGCGCTTCTTGGCCTCCTCGATCTTCTTCTCGGCGTCGTGGAGCATGTGGTGCGTCGTCACGTACGTCTTGCCGACGATCACGCCGCCCGCCAGGCCGATGATGACCGACACGATCCACACCGCGCGGCTCGCCATGAGCAGCGCGATCGACGCGATGACGATGCCGATCTCGGCGCAGAGCTGCGCGCGCTCGTACCACTCGCTCGCCTCGTGGTGCGCCTCGATCGCCTCGTCGTAAGCCTCGGCGTCTTCCTTCGCCTCGACCATGTCGTGCTTGTATTTCTTGGCGAGATTTTGCAGCCGATCCTCGTCCTCCTTGTCGGGGGTGAGGACGTCGGCGAGCTCGCTCGTCGCGACGTGGATGGCTTCCTTGATCTCCGCGGTGTCCTCGTCGTCGGCCTTGCCGCCGGTGCGCTTCACGCTCGCGAGCCGCTCCTCGAACTTCTTGATCTCCGCCTTGTTCGGCGTGAGCGCGTGGAGCATCTCGTAGTCCGCTTCCATGACGCGGAACTTCGTCGACTCCGACTGGTAGATGCTCCAGAGGTTGGCTTGCTCGATCGTCGTCTTGATGAGATCGGTCCGCGCGGCGCCGACCATCGCCGCGCAGAACGCGAGCATGACGCCGAGGATCGCCATCGTGATGCCGATCATCTTTCCCGGACCGCCGCTGGCGCCGTGGCCGTGCCCGCCGCCCGCCGCGTGGCCGGCCTCTTCCATCTTCTCAATCAACTCGTGTGCGCCGCTCATGAGGACCTCCCGGGAAAGTGACCGCGTGTCTAACACGGGTCCGGGGGCGGCGGATCGAGGATGCGGGGCCTACCCCTTGAGCCAAGCGGCGAGATCGGCGTTCGGGTCGAGCGCGACGAGGAGCGCGTCGACGGTGATGGCGCTCACGGTCGTGCCGGCGGGCGCGACGTGGACGCCGTCAGGACCGCGCCAGACGATGACGCGCACCGCCTGCGATGCGCGCAGGCCGTCCGGCGACAGCTCCGCGGGGCGGCGGCCCGTTGGCTTGTAGGCGGTCTGGTCGATGCGCGTGCTCTGGTCGTCGTCGCCGAGGGACTCGTGCTCGGCGCGCGCGAGCGACTGCGTCGGCCACTGGTCCATCTCCTCGGCGCGCGAGAGGCGCGGGTCGGTGCCCGTGTCGGCCGCGACCGGCGGCGGGTCGGTGTCGTGCTTGTCGTCCTCGCCGCGCGAGCTCGGGGGCGGCGCGACGGCGGCGACGCCGCCCTCCACGGTCTCCGCCGTCACCGGGCGCGCGCCGATCTCGGTCGCGTCCGGCATCTCCTCCGGAGCCGGGCGGCTGCGACGGCGCGCGGCCGGCTTGGGGATGGGGATGGGCATGCCGTGGGGCTTGGTGACCTCCTGCTCGCCGCCCGCGCGTGAAACGATCTCCGCCTGGCGCGCGACGCGCGCGTCCCCCTCGAGGGCATTGTTCGAGCGGCGACGGCGCTCGCCGGCGCGCGAGTGCGTGACCTTTTGCAGCGACGCTTGCGGCGGCGAGGCCCGCGCGGGCGTGGGCGCCTTCGCCGGGCTGGACGGCGCGGGCCTCGCGCTCGCAGGCGCGCTCGCAGGCGCAGAGCCGGGCGCACGCGGCGGGGAGACGCTCGGCGCGCGGGGCGGGGAGACGCTCGGCGCGCGGGGCGTCGTCGCGACGACGGGCGCGGGCGGCGGACGGCTCTGCGTGACCATCGGCGCTGGAGCCGGCGGCGGACGGCTGGGCACCGCCGGCGCGGGCGCCTGGCTCTGCGACCGCTCCGCGCTCGGCGGCGCCGCGGGCGGCGGCGGGGGCGGCGGCGCAAAGCTAGGGCCCACCTCGGTCGGGCTGTCCCCGTCGACCTTCACGAGCAGCCCCTTCAGCTCCGCCGCGGCCTTCGCGAGCTCGAGGGCGCGATCGTCGGCCTCGGCCTCGCTCGCGGCCTCGGCCGCCCGCTGGATCCACTTGATCGCATCGGCGTTCTCCGCTCGATTCCACATCGCCTCGGCGGTGGACAGCGCCCAAGCGACGTCCTCCGGATCGTCCGCCTTGGGCTTCGGGATCTTGGGCAGAGGGAGCAGATCGGCTTCGCTCGGCTTGCCGGCCATCCGCCCAGGCTACGGGAGCGGGGTACCGTTGGGCAAGCGCCCCTCGGCGCGCTCGGGCCGGCCCCCGCCGCGGCCGCCCGCGGCCTGGGCCTTCGCCTTCAGCCAGGCGCCGCAGTCGAACGCCGCCGTCGTGCCCCTTTGGACGACGACGGCGAGGTCTCCGCCGGACGCGCGGCCCTCGGCGTCGCGCGCCCCTGCCTCGGGCGCGGCGCAGATCGCGACCACGTCACCGCGCGCGGTGAGCCGTCCGGCGAGCGCGCGCAGCATGCCGAGATCGTCACGCGGACGGACGATCGCGACGAGCGTGGCGCCGCTCGGGTCCGGCGGGTGCGCGGCGAGGACGCGCTCGGCGACGATCTCGAGCAGCTCGCCGCGCGTCGCGCCGAGCAGCTCGCGCGCGGCCTCGAGATCCTTGCGCAGCTTGGCGACCCCCGCGCCCACGTCGAGGAGGCCGCACGTCAGATCGCGCGCGAGCGCGCCGAGGACCTCCTCCTTCACGCGCGCGTCGGCGAGCGCGCGGAGGCCGGCGTGGAACGTCACGCGCGTCTTGCCCTTGTACCTCTCCGTACTGGCGACGCGAATCTGGCCGATTTGCCCGGTGCGCGTGCAGTGGGTCCCGCCGCACGGCGTGAAGTCGAAGCCGTCGATCTCGATGACGCGGATGTTCTCGGTGACCTTGGGCGTGCGCCGGAGGGGCATCTTCGCGAGCTCGGCCGGCGTGGGGAACAGCGACCGGACGACGACGTCGCCGGTGACGAGCGCGTTCACGAGGTCCTCCGCCTTGCCGAGGAGGCCGTCCGAGATGCTCGCGACGTCCACGTCGATCGTGCACGCGGTCGCGCCGAGGCGCGCCGAGACCGTCTCGGCCTTTGCGACGTCGAGGAGCGCGCGCGAGAGCGCGTGCTGCGCGGTGTGCTGCGCCATGTGATCGCGGCGGCGCGGCACGTCGATCGCGCCGCGCACCCGAACGGCGTCGCCCGTCTCCGGAACCTCGCCGTCGAAGATGTGATGGATGACGCCGTCGTCGTCGATCTGCACGTCGCTCACGCGCACGGTAAGGCCGCCGAAGCCGAGCTCGCCGGTGTCGGCGAGCTGCCCGCCGGCCTCCGGGTAAAAGAGCGTCTGCGGGAGCACGATCGACGCCCGGTCGCCGAGCTTCGCGGCCCGCGCGCCCTCGGCATCGAAGAGCGCCGCGAACGGATCGGTCCAGTAGAGCTTCTCGGTGGGCATGCGCTTTTTTGTCTACCACGGTATGAACGGGCGTCATGGTCGTCACCATCAACGGCACCCCACGCGACGTCCCCGACGGCCTCACCGTTCGGGGGCTCATCGCGCACCTCGGCCTCGAGGGCGGGCCGGTCGCCGTCGAGGTGAACCGCGCGATCGTCGTGCGCGCGGAACACGCCACGCACGCCCTGCAAACCGGCGACGCGATCGAGATCGTGCACTTCGTGGGCGGCGGCTAGCGCGACCGCCGCGT
>JAYVXL010000458.1:0-5472 GCA_043785185.1 Myxococcales bacterium | reverse complement strand
TCATCCTCGTCGGGAGCGTCGCGCGCTGGCTGGGGCTGACCCGACGCGCGCCCGCGGACGCGCCCGTCGCTCCCGTCTGATGCCGTCCGCGTCGATCCTCTCCTGGGCTCTGGCGGCGGCGCTGGCCCTTCACGCCGGCGCGCACGTCGCGCTGCTCATCGCGCTCGCCCGGGCCCACCCGCGGTACCGCGCGGCGATGGCGCTGCTCATGCCGCCGCTCGCGCCGTACTACGGGTACATGGCGGGCCGGCGGCGGCTCGCGGCGGCGTGGCTCGTGGGCCTCGTCGCGTACGCGGCAGGGGTAGCTTTGGCGAACGTGTGACGTAGGAGGGGGGGCCATGCGCCTGCTCCTCTTGTTCGAGCCCGGTTTCGCGGTCGCCTTGGTCGCGCTCGTCTCGCGCTTCGTGCACGAGCCGACGGGGCGCGTGGCCTTCGGCATCGGGCTGCTCGTGCTGCTCGCGCTCCTGCCGGCAACGCTGCTCCTGCGCCGCGGCGCGCCTGCTTTGGCGCGAAACGCGCAAAAAGCGCAAAAAGCAGAAGCGGCGGAAGACGTCTGAACGTCCCCGCCGCGCTTTGATGTCTCCGCATGTCTCCGCATGTCTACGGAGGGATGCCTCCGCAGGTGCCGCCGACTCTACGAGCGGGCGGGCCTACTTGGCGGGCTTCTTCGCGTCCGCCGCCTTGAGGTCATAGCCCTCGGGGTGAATCGCGAACTTGGGCGTGCCGAGGCGACGAAGCGTGCGCTTGTTGCGCTTGCCGGCCGTGGAGGTCTTGCGCTTGCGAATGCGGTCGAACTGCTGCGTCGACGAAACCATTGGAAACCTCTGAGGCTTTTCGTGCGGGCGGGGACGCGGGCGACAGGCCCGGGCGCCGCGGGACGCGCAAGATGACGTTACGAGGCCGCTCTGTCAAGCGGAGACGCCCTGGCCGCCGCGAGGCGCGCCCTCTTCGCCGGACCGGTGGTATAGCGCCAGCCATGAGCTCCTCGGCGCCCGCGCTCGCTGTCCGTCCGAAGCCCAAGCCCAAGCTGCGCGGCGTCTCGCATCAGGTTGCGTTCTTCGTCGCCCTCGCGGGCACCGGGGTGCTCGTCCGAAGCGCGCACGGCGACCGGGCCGCCGCGGCCGCCGCCATCTACGGCGCGTCGCTCTCGGCCCTGCTCGGCATCAGCGCGCTCTACCACCGCAAGACGTGGGCGCCGGGCCCGCGCGCGGTGATGCGGCGGGTCGACCACTCGGCGATCTTCCTCTTCATCGCCGGCGCGTACACGCCGCTGTTCTGGCTGCTCGATCCGGTCCCCGGCCATCGCCCGCTGTGGATCGTCTGGGTCGGCGCGGCCATCGGCGTCGGAAAGTCGCTCCTCTGGCCCCACGCGCCGAAGGCGCTCACCGCGGCGCTCTACCTCGTGCTCGGCTGGGCCGTCATCGGCGACGTCGTGCGCTTGCGCGACGTGATGGGCCCGGCGGCGCTCTGGCTCCTCGTCCTCGCGGGCGTCGTCTACTCGCTCGGCGCCGTCGTCTACGCGCGGCGTCGACCGGACCCGGCGCCGCTCGTCTTCGGGTACCACGAGATTTTCCACGCGCTCGTGCTCGCGGCGAGCGCGTGCACCTTCGCGCACGTCGTTCTGGTTCTGCGGGCGGCGGGGTGAGCTACGCTCGGGGGATGCACCGAGGCGACACAGGCGCGGGGCGGTGGCGAGGCCTCGCCGCGCTCGCGTGCGCGGCCGCGTGCCGCTCGGGCGCTACACCCGAGCCGGCCGCGTGCGTCGGGGACGCGGGCGGCGCCGGCGTCGCGTGCGTGCAGCGCGTGGAAGGACACGTCGTCGATGGGAGCGGCGCTCCTGTGCCGCGCGCCGCCGTCTCGATGTGCTCGCGCACCTGCTACGGCGCGGCGGGCGGCGACGACGGGCGATTCGCGATCCCGATCGGCGCCTACTTGCGCGCGAGCGACTACGCGCTCCACGTGAGCGGCCGCCCAGGCTTCGCGGACGTGTACGCAAAGGTGCCGGATCCTTCGGGCGACGTGATCTTCCTGGGCGCCGCGGTGAAGCTCCCTGCGCTCCCCGCGAGCGGCCCGTCGCTCCCGCCCTCGCCGGCCGGGGCGACCACGCTCGCGAGCGGCCCACTTTCGCTCGACCTCCCCGCCGGCGTGACGTTCCAGCTCGACGTCGCCGACGTCGCGCTCGGGCCGCTCGGGCGGCAGCTACGGGTCGCGTCCGTTCCGCTCGGCGCAGCGCCCGACTTCGCGCGCGGGCTCTCCGGCGTCGTCGCGCTCTACGCGCTCGCGCCGTCGGGCGCGGCGGCGTCGTCGCCGCTGGGCGTGCATCTCCTGAACGACGTCGGGCTGCCGGCATCCGCCGCGTTCGCGCTCGACGTCCTCGACGACGACTACCGCCCGGTGCCGCCGACCGCCGGAACCGCGAGGCGCGCCGCCACCGGCCACGTGTCGGTGGATGGGCGCACGCTCGACACCGACGCGGGACAGGGGATAACGCGCCTCACCTGGCTGGTGGTGCGGACGCTCCCATGACAAGTGGCGCGTTCGCCTTGTGGGATGCTAGCCTCAGTGGCTCAGCTCAGAGGAGGCAACCCATGTCCGCGTTCCGCTTCATTTGCGTCGGCTCGATCCTCGGCGCCATCGTCGCCGTCGCCGCCTGCAACGGTGACGACACCGTCGCGCCCAACGGGACTCGCCCCGGCTCGTCTGGGAGCTCGAGCTCCAGCGGCGGGTCGGGCGCCAGCGGCGGCTCCTCGGGTACGCCGAGTATTCCGCCGCCGCCGGTGCCGCCTCCGGCGCCTCCGCCCCCGCCGCCGATTGACGGCGGCAGAGACAGCGGCAGAGACAGCGGCAGAGACGGCGCGGGCGATACCGGCGCGGACACCGGCGCGGACACCGGCGCGGACGCGGCCGACGACGGCGCGGCGAACGACAGCGGCGACGCCGCCGGCTGACACACGACCGCCGAGCAAAAAAACAGAGCCCGCGTCGGGTCGCAACGTGCGACGCCTCGCGGGCTCTCTGTCGTGTGAAGTTTGGGAGACTCGGTAGAAGCGGGCTTGTTCGCGCGCGGGTCCGCGGGTCTACTTGTCAGTTGGCCGGACGGACGGTCACGTTGGCCGAGTAGGTCGGCATCGCGAACGCCGGGACCTTGGCCTTGCCGAGCGCCGACTTGATGCACGCCTCGGCCGGCTTGCCGGCCGCGCTGCCGGAGACGACGACGCTCTGCACGCTGCCGTTCGAGCCGAACGTCACTGCGGCGCGGGAGACCGGATCGTCGGGCTTCAGGCACCCGCGCGCGGCGGGGAGCGCGGAGCCGAGGGCGCCGGTGACCGCGCCCTGCGACGGCTTCTGGGGAACGCTGCCCGCGGCGATCGCCGGATCGTTGGCCGCCGGAGGGAGGGGCGCCGTATCTTGCGACGCGGGCGTCGGAGTCGGCGCCGCCGACTGCTTGATGGCGTCGGCGAGCGCGCCCGTCGGGCCGGGCGCCGCCGGGGGCGCCGGGAGGTCCTTGGCGACCAGCTTCGGGTCCACCTTGTCACCGTCGGCCTTCGCCGCGAGGCGCGGGCCGCCGGCCGCTCTCTTGGGCGCGGTCGCGGTCGCGGCCGCGGCGTTCGGGACCGCCGCGGACGCGGAGAGCTTGCCGCCGCCGACGCTGCCCTTGACCGGATCGTTCGCAGGGTCGTCCACCTTGTCTGGAGACGGCGTCGCCGCCGCCGCCACCGCCGCGGCGGTCGCCGCCGGCTCCGGCTGAACGACGACGGGCTTCGCGTCGCCGGGCTTCGCGTCACCAGCCGGGACCGCGGCCGCCGCGACCTGCGCCTGGCGCTTGGAGCTTTGCGTCTTCACGACGAAGAACGCCCCCGCCGCGATCGCGGCGACCATCGCGAGGCCGCCGACCATGATGAGGACGGGGCTCTTCTTCCCCTCGCGCGCCGCGGGCTGCGCAGCGAGGACCGCCGAGGCCGCCGGGCCCGACAGCGCCGGCGCGCTCATCGGCGCCTGCGACGGGCGCTTCGACGTCGGCGGCTGACTGCTCCGCGCGTCCTCGTCATCGAACAGCGGCGACGACGCGAGCGGCGTCGACTGCGCGCGCACGGCGCCCATCGGATCGGACGCCGCAGCGGCCGCGAGATCCACCACGCCGGAGTCGCTCGCGCGCGCTTCGGTGGCGCGGAGCACGCCGCTCGGCGGAGAGCTCACGGGCTGGGAGCGCACCGACGACGGACCGTTCGAGCGCACCGAGGCTGGCGGCGGCGTGTTCGCCATGCGCGCCAAATCCTGAAAGCTCCGCCTCTCACGCGTCGTCGTGCTGCTTGCCATCTTTGCCTCCGGGAACCGACCACCCTCACCGGTCATGGGCCGACTCGCTGGAGCCGTTCCCGCCGATGATGCGGCCGACTTATGACCTTCTTCTGCCGTCGATGGAAGAGGAGGATCGAGCAAAGGTGCAGCGTCCGTGTAGGCATTTGTCGCAGCATTCGCGAGCTTCGCGTCGAGGGCTTCGGCGCGAAGCTCCCATTCCTCCGGCGAAATCGCCGGCTCCGGCCACTTGCCGAGGACCTCGAGCAGCGCGCGGTCGTTCGCGTCTTTTCGCGTCTCACTCACGTCACAAGCTCCCTTCCTCGAGGTCGAAGCCGCGCCCGGACAGAAACTCCCTCAGTTTGCGCCGCGCCTCGTGCACGCGCCACGCGATCGTCCCCTCAGGCGCGCCCAAGATCTGTGCCGCATCCTCGTGGGAGCGACCGTCGATGCACACGACGATGAGCGTCGTGCGCAGCGTCTCGCTCAGGCCGTCGATCCCTTCGCAGAGGGCGAAGTAGACCTCCTTGCGCGACGCGTTGCCGCGCGGATCGTTCGAGCTGCCGCCGCCCTTCTCGCTCAGCACGGCGTCGAGCCGCGGATCGTCCGCGTCGGCGCCGCTCCGCGCGGTCTTGCGCGCGCGAATCGTGTTGAGGGAGAGGTTCACGGTGATGCGGTAAAACCAGGTGTACGGCTCGCTGCGGCCGTCGAAGCGCGCGAGCGCCTGGTAGGCGCGGATGAACGTCTCTTGCGTGACGTCCTCTGCCTCGGCGCGGTCGCGGAGCATGTGGACGGCGAGGCGGTGGATGCGCGGCTGATGGCGGCGCACGAGCTGGCCGAACGCCTGGTTGTCTCCGCTCTTGGCGCGATCGACGAGATCGCGGTCGCTCAGCTTCGCCATCGGCCTTCCGGCGGTGTTCGCGCCCCGGAGAGCGCCCCCACCTCCCCCTTTGTGTATCCGGGCCGGAATCGAGACGACCTCGAGCCCGGGAGGAAGCAGGTCAGGGCAGGACGATAGCGCAAGCACGCTCCTTTTAACAATTATCGGGGTCTCCACCTTGGATCCGCCGGCCCCCGGGCCTCGGATTTTTGCGAAGGGTCAAAGGATTGAAATGAAACGTAAAGAATGACCATGAGCCCGCCGAAGGAGGGAAGATGCGCGCGCGCGAGGGCGTT
>JAYVXL010000457.1:0-5475 GCA_043785185.1 Myxococcales bacterium | reverse complement strand
TGTGCAAATTCCGACATTTTTGCCGTGCTTTTGGAGAGTGTTGGACAACTTGCCCCGCTCGCGTGTGCGGGCATGGGACAGGCATACCCGGTGCGCGCCGCGTCGCCGACCAAGCCGCCGCAGCATACGCGATTTCCCCGCCGAACAGGGCCTAACGCGGCCGCTCGTGCGCGCCGACACCCCGAACTAAAGCACACGCTGGGCCACGCGCGGGCGAGGGCGGCGGCGCGCGGGCGCGCGGGGGAAATCACGCGCGTCCGCGGCCGAGCCGGAGATCGCGCCGGGGCAAGCGGCCCGCGCCGCCGCGTCACCCCGCCGCGGGCCGCGCGGGATCCAGGGCGCGCTCAGACGTCGAGATCGTCCGCCGAGGTCTCGCGGGCGCGCTCCATGATGAATTTGAACCGCGCCTGCGCGTCCTTGCCCATCAGCTCGTTCAAGACGCGATCGGTCTCGAGCTCGCTCGTGATCCCGACGCGGAGCGCGCGGCGTTTCGTCTTGTCGAGCGTGGTCGCCTTGAGATCCTCGGCGTTCATCTCGCCGAGCCCCTTGAAGCGCGTGATCTCGACCTTCGCGTTCTTCGGCAGCGTCGCGATGAGCTTGTCGCGCTCCACTTCGTCGAGGACCCAGTGCGTGTCCTTGCCGTGGTCGATGCGAAAGAGCGGCGGCCGCGGGAGGTACACGTGCCCGTCGCGAATCAGCCCGGGCAGCTGGCGGTAGAAGAACGTGAGGAGGAGCGTCGTGATGTGGTGGCCGTCGCTGTCGGCGTCCATGAGGAGGAAGACCTTGCCGTAGCGCAGGCGCGTGACGTCGAACGTCGGGCCCATGCCGCAGCCGAGCGCCTGGACGATGTCCTGCAGCTCCTTGTTGTTCAGGACCTTCGACGACGACGCCTGCTCCGCGTTCAGGACCTTGCCGCGCAGCGGAAGAATGGCCTGCGTGCGGCGATCCCTCCCCTGCTTGGCCGAACCGCCGGCGCTGTCGCCCTCGACGATGAACAGCTCGCTCTCGCTCGGATCGGTGCTCGCGCAGTCGGCCAGCTTGCCTGGCAGGTTCATGCGGTGACTGACGGCGCCCTTGCGCGTCACCTGCTGCGTCGCCTCGCGGCGCGCTTCACGGGCGCGCGCGGCGAGGATGGTGCGCATGACGATCTGCTCGCCCGTCGAGCCGTTCTCGAGCAGCCACTGCTCGAGCGCGGGACGCACGAGCGCCTCGACCTGGGCCGCGACCTCGGGGTTGTTCAGGCGATCCTTCGTCTGCCCTTGGAACTGCGGCTCGCTCACGTACGTGCTGAGGAGGCCGACGAGCCCCTCGCGAATGTCCTCCGCGGTGAGCGTGACGCCCGCCGTCTTGATGCCCTTGGCCTCGACGAAGCCGCGGACGGCCTTGACGACCGAGGAGAGGAGGCCGCTCACATGCGTGCCGCCGTTCGGCGTGGGGATGCCGTTGACGTAGGCGCGGACGTGCTCGTCGGCCGCCTCCGTCCACTGGAGCGCGACCTCCAGACGGAACGGCGCCTCGCCCTTCTCGGTCTGGAGCTCGCGGGCGACGAAGAACGACTGCGCGTGGCTCACCGCCTTGCCGCGCCGGTTCACCAGAATGGGCAGGTAGTCGGCGATCCCCTGCGGGTGGAGGAACGTGTGCTCTTCCTTCGTGCCGCCGTTGACGTAGCGGACCGTGAGGCCGCCGTGCAGGTAGGCCTTGGTCTCGAGGCGCTCGCGGATCGTCTCGCTGTCGAAGCGGAGCTTCTCGCCGAAGATCTGCGGGTCCGGTCGGAAGTGGATCTCGGTGCCGCGCTTGCGGACCTTGCCGCACTTCTTGAGGGCCGTCTTGCGAAGGCCGCGCGAGAACGATTGCTTGTATTCTACACCATCACGCCACACCGTGACGTCGAGCGTCTCGGAGAGGGCGTTGACGACGCTCGAGCCGACGCCGTGGAGGCCGCCGGAGACCTTGTAATTGCCGCCGCCGAATTTGCCGCCCGCGTGCAGCGTGCCGAGGATGATCTCGAGCGCCGGCTTCTTGAACTTGGGGTGGATGTCGACGGGGATGCCGCGGCCGTCGTCGGTGACCGTCGCGCCCTTGCCATCGGGGTCGAGCACGACCTCGATGTGCTCGGCGTGGCCGTTGATGGCCTCGTCGATCGAGTTGTCGACGATCTCCCAGAGCAGGTGGTGATAGCCGTGCGCGTCCGTGCCGCCGATGTACATCGCCGGGCGTTTGCGCACGGGCTCGAGGCCTTCGAGGACCTCGATGTCCTTGGCGCTGTAGCTCGTCGCCATGTCAGGTCACCTCCAGCGAAGGGATCGTGGGCGCTTGGGGGACCATGCGGGCGAAGCCGTCGCGACGCACGATGGCGCTGCCGGCTTGCGCTCGCTTCCCGAGCACGGATTTGTACGTGATGCTCGTCTCGCGCCCTTTGCCGGTCTCGACGACGATCGAGTCGTTGCCGCCGATGGCGATGACGGCGCCGAGGACGCGCGCGTCTTCGTCCACCTTCATGAGCATCGAGCCCTTGCCGACGCCGGAGAGCAGCGCGAGCTCCTTCACCGGGACGCCCAGGGCGTGGCCGTCGCTCGTCGCGGCGAGGACGCCGTCCTTCTCGCCGGTGACGGCGACCATCACGATCTCGTCGCCCTCGTTCAGGCGGCCGAATTTGCGGCCGGCGCGCGTCGACGCCTCCTTGTGCGCGGAGAGCGAGAAGCGGAACGCCAGGCCCTGCTTGGTGACCGCGACGGCGAACGGCGGCTGGGGCTCGCCGCCCTCCACGGGGGCCGGCACGTCGAGCACGCGCGGATCGAACGAGAGCGCGGCGATGATGCGCTCACCGTCCTCCATCTTGAAGAACTTCTGCACCGGCTCGCCGTAGCCCGTCGTCGCCGGCACGTCGTGGATGCGCGTGACGTAGCAGGCGCCGAGGCTCGAGAAGAACGCGATCGTCGACCGCGTCGAGCCGGCGACCACGGAGAGCACGTAGTCTCCTTCGCGCACGCGCGTGGCCGTCAGATCCTTCACCTCTCGCTGGCGCTTGATCCAGCCCTGCTGCGAGAGGAGCACCATCGCGTCTTCGGCGACGATGAAGTCCTCCGCGGAGTACTCCTGCTCCTCGGCCTGGCCGGCGATTTTGAGGCGGCGCTTGTCGGGGTACTGGGCTTTGATCTCCGCGAGCTCGCCCTTGATGATCGCCCAGCGCTTGCTCTCGCTCTTGAGGAGCGCCTCGAGCGCGCCGGCTTCCTTGCGCTTGGTCGCGAGATCCTCCTGGATGACCAGGATCTCGAGCTTGGCGAGCCGATAGAGCTTCAACTCGAGGATGGCGTCGACCTGCTCCTCGGAGAGCTTGAAGCGCAGGATGAGCTTGGCGGCGGCGTCGGACTTGCCGTCGCTCTTGCGGATGATCTTGATCGTCTCGTCGAGCGCGTCGAAGACGGTCTCGAAGCCCTCCAAGATGTGGATGCGGCGGCGCAGCTGCCACAGATCGAACTTGAGGCGCCGCTCGACGGTGAGCATGCGAAAGTCGAGGAAGTGCCGGATCATCTGGCCGAGCGAGAGGCGCTCGGGCACCGCGGGAAGGCTCTCCTCGGGCGGCAGCGGCTCGCCGTCGGGCCCCTGCAGCGTGATGGACGGCCCGCCGGGGACGAGGCACGTGAGGTTCACGCCGATCGTCGTCTGCAGCGCGGTGTTCTTGTAGAGGTACGCCATCACCAGGTTGGCGTCGGTGCCCTTCTTCATCTCGAGGACGACGCGGACCTCGGCGGTCGACTCGTCGCGCACGTCGACGAGCGCGCCGAGCTTCTTTCCGATGATGATCTGCGCGATCTGCTCGACGAGCGCGCCGCGCACGACGCCGTAGGGGAGCGACGTCAGGATGATCGACGCGACGCCCTTCTTCTCCTCGAGCTTCCACTCGCCGCGGAGCTTCAACGTGCCGCTGCCCGTCTCGTAGACGGCGATGAGCTCGTTCTTCGACGCCATGAGCTGGCCGCCGGTCGGGACGTCCGGGCCCTTCACGTACTTGAGGAGGGTGCGGACCGGGAGGATGCCCGGACCGGCGTCGATCTGCGCGACGCACGCGTCGATGACCTCGCCGAGGTTGTGCGGCGGGATGCTCGTCGCCATCCCGACGGCGATGCCCTGCGCGCCGTTCACCAGCAGGTTCGGGTAGCGCGCGGGGAGCACGACGGGCTCGCTCTTCTGGCCGTCGAAGTTGGGCCGCCACGCGACGGTGCGCTTGTCGAGCTCGGAGAGCAGCTCGATCGCGGCCGGCAACAGCTTGGCCTCGGTATAACGGTACGCGGCCGCCTCGTCGCCGTCGGGCGAGCCGAAGTTGCCCTGACCGTCGACGAGCGGCACGCGCATGACCCACGACTGGGTCATACGGACCATCGCGTCGTAAACGCTGGAGTCGCCGTGCGGGTGGTAGTTGCCGAGCACGGCGCCGACGACGGTGGCGCACTTGCGGTAGCGCGCGTCGGGCGTGAGCTGCAGATCCTTGCGCATCGTGAAGAGGATGCGCCGCTGCACCGGCTTCAGGCCGTCGCGCACGTCGGGGAGCGCGCGCGAGGTGATGACCGAGAGCGCGTAGTTCAGGTAGCGGGTGCGCGCCTCGGTGACGAGCGACGTGTCGCCGTCGGACGGCGGGGGCGGGATGCTCGGCGGCGCAGGCGGACGCTGGCCGCCCTTTCCTGCTCCACCTCCTCGGCCTCCGGCGCCGCCGCGCCCCGCGCCCTCGCCGACGACGGCCTCGCCCTGCGTGATTTGGGAACCATCGCCTTTGCCCGTCCGCGGCCTGCTCACGTCATCTCCGGCATATCTTCCGGGAGCTAGCCCGTAGGGTGAACACCTGTCAAGTTAGTCGCGGCGTGGTAGCGTGCCGCGCCGGATGCGGACGTGCACGTACGACGGTCCGCCGTTCACCGAGGCGCGCGCCCACCCGTGGACGGACTCGGTCGCGAGCGCCGCGTTTCGCTACCACGATCTCCGCGCGAGCCCCGCGCTCGTGCGGACGGCGCTCGAGGACTTCGTTCCGTGGGCGGGCTACGACGCCGTCGAGACGTTCTACACGCTGCTCGAGTGGCTGAACGGCGACGCGTCCCCGTTCGAGTCGAACGACTGCGCGTTCGTCGCGCCGCACGCGTGCGCCTCGGGCAAGGCCGGGCTCGAGTGCTCGGGCCGGGTGATGGTGCTCTTCCGAGAGCTCGCCTTGAACGCGTCCGCGGGCGACGTCGAGTGGCTCGAGCAGGCGCTGCACCGCGAGCTCGCGGGCCTGGAGGTGGCGCTCACGGACGGCCTCGTCGGCACGACGCGGATCCCGGTCACGCTGCTCGCCCTGCCGGCCGGCGAGCAGCGCGGCGAGCAGCTCATGCTGTCGTTCTGGGCGTGGGGCGCGACGGAGGCGGAGGTGATGGCGCACCTCGCGCGCGTCATGACCGCGCTCTTCGCCGCGCTCCGCGCCGTCGCGACGGACGCGTGACGGCGGGC
>JAYVXL010000456.1:0-5492 GCA_043785185.1 Myxococcales bacterium | reverse complement strand
GCGCTTTTTCGCGCCGGCCGCGTTTGCGGCGAAAAAACAGCGCCTATGCCAGGCGCGTTGCGCCGGCGGGGCGGTTGCCCGTACCTTCGGCCTCGGACCGCCGATGCGCCTGCTCATCCTCTCCCGAAACGCGTCGCTCTACTCGACGAGCCGCCTCGTCCTGGCGGCGCGCTCCCGCGGGCACGAGGTGACCGTCGCGGATCCGCTCGACTTCCATATCGTCATCTCGCGCGGTCGCCCGTCGATGTTCCTCGGCGATCGGCCGGTGCCCCACGCGGACATCGTGCTGCCGCGCATCGGCGCGTCGATCACGAACTACGGCCTCGCGGTCGTGCGCCAGTTCGACATGATGGGCGTGCCCGTCCTGAACACCGCCGTCGCCATCGCGCGCTCGCGCGACAAGCTGCGGGCGATGCAGCTGCTCACGAAGAAGGACATCGACGTCCCCAAGACCGTCTGCGCGCGCACGCCGGACTCGGTCGACCTCGCGCTCTCGTTCGTCGGCGGCTGCCCGGCGATCGTGAAGCTGCAGCAAGGCACCCAGGGGATCGGGACGATGATCGCCGAGACGCCGCAGGCGGTGTCGTCGCTCCTCGAGACGCTCTGGGCGATGGGCCAGGACATCATCCTGCAGGAGTACATCTCCGAGTCGAAGGGCCGCGACTACCGCGCGATCGTGGTCGGCGGCCGCGTCATCGCGGCGATGCGGCGACAGGCAAAGGCCGGCGAGTTCCGTTCGAACCTGCACCGCGGCGGCCTCGGCGTGCGCGTCAACATGGACAAGCGCTACACGCAGGCGGCGGTCGCGGCGGCAAAGGTCATGGGCCTCGAGGTCGCCGGCGTCGACATGCTCGAGGGCAAGGACGGGCCGAAGATCCTCGAGATCAACAGCTCCCCGGGGCTCGAGGGGATCGAGCGCACGAGCGGCGTCGACGTCGCCGGCGCCATCGTCGCGCACGCCGAGCGCTACCTCGCGCGCCGCAGGAAGCGCCGCAAGCGTCGCGACATGGTCATCGACGACGAGCGCCGCGTGCGCCGCCTGAAGGACGATGAGGTCGAGACGACGCAGCCGAGCGCCAAGAGGCGGGCTGCGGCGCGTGGCTGACGGGCGATGACGAGGCGTTCGTGACGGCCGACGTGCGGGCGCGCCCGCTGAAAATCGAGCGGATCGATCGGACGCTCGTGTGGACGATCGACCGGCCCGAGGCGAAGAACGCGCTCAACCGCGAGACGATGGCGCTCCTGCTCCAGGCCACGGAGGACGCGCGCCGGGACCCGACGCTCCGCGCCGTCGTGATCACCGGCGCGGGGGACGCGTTCGTGTCGGGCGGCGATCTGCGCGAGCTGCGCGACGCGACCACCGAGGCGCAGGCGACGGCGTTCAGCGAGGCGGGCGCCGAGCTTTGCGCGCGGCTCGAGGCGCTGCCGGTGCCGGTGATCGCGGCGCTGCCGGGGCCGGCGCTCGGCGGCGGCGCGGAGCTGGCGCTCGCGTGCGATCTGCGCGTGGCCGACGCGCGCGCGACGATGAGCTTCCGCCAGGTGCGAATGGGCGTGACGACGGCGTGGGGCACCGTTGCGCGCCTCGTCGCGCTCGTCGGACGGTCGACCGCGGCGCGCCTCCTCTATACGAGCCACGACCTGTCGGCGGCCGACGCAAAGGTCGCGGGGCTCGTGGACGAGGTCGTCGCGAACGGCTCGTGCACCGAGGTGGCGATCGCGTGGGCGCTCGACGCGACGCAGGGGTCGCCGGCGGCGATCGCGTCGATGAAGGCGCTCTTGCGGACCGCCTGCGCGCCGAGCGACGCGCTCGCGGCCGAGGAGCGGCGGCGCTTCGTCGAGACCTGGACCGGTCCCGACCACGCCGAGGCGATGAGCGCGTATTTCGAGCGCCGCCCCCCGAAGTGGCGCGAACGGAGCTGAGCCTGCGCCGCGGCTTTCTCGAGGGTCCGCATCATTCCGCGGACTTGCCGGTCGGGGTGGTGCGTTTTGCGGAAAAATGCGCCCCGCGGGCGGGGGCCTCCCGGCGCCCGGCGTCGTAGAATCAGGGCGCAATCTTATGGCCTCGCTCCCTCCGTCCGCCGGCCCGTCGCCCGGCCTTCCGCTGCCCGGAGAGCTGTTCGAGGGCAAGTATCGGATCGAGCGGCGCATCGGGACGGGCGGAATGGGCGTCGTGCTCGCCGCGCTGCACGTGCACCTGAACGAGCGCGTCGCGATCAAGATCCTCCACCCCGGCGCCGCCAACGACGACTTGGCGCGCGCGCGCTTCCTCCGCGAGGGGCAGGCCGCCGTCCGCATTCGCAGCGAGCACGTGGCGCGCGTGCTCGACTTCGGCCTCCACGAAGAGACGCCGTACCTCGTCTTCGAGTACCTCGCGGGGCACGATCTGGCGGACGTGCTGCGGAGCGGTGGGCCGCTCGAGCCGGAGGTCGCGGTCGGCTACGCGCTCCAGGTTTGCGAGGCGCTCGCCGTCGCGCACGCCCAGGGCATCATCCACCGGGACATCAAGCCGTCGAACCTGTTCCTGATGACGCGCCCCGACGGCACGCCGTGCGTCAAAGTGCTGGATTTCGGGATCTCGAAGCTCGCGGGCTCGAGCGGCCAGGCGGCGCTCACCGGCACGACGAGCGCCATCGGAACGCCGATGTACATGTCGCCCGAGCAGATGCGGTCGTCACCCTCGATCGATCACCGCACGGACATCTGGTCTTTGGGGATCGTCCTGCACGAGCTCGTGACGGGCGCGCCGCCGTACGACGCCGACACCGTGCCCGAGCTCTGCACGATGGTGCTCGAGCGCCCGACGCCGCGCTTGCGCGACACGCTGCCGAGCGCGCCCGTCGCCCTCGAGGCGCTCATCGGTCGGTGCCTCGAGAAGAACGTCGCGCGCAGGTTCGCCGACGTGCGCGAGCTCGCGTGGGCGCTGGCGGAGGTCGCGCCGGCGAGCGCGCGCGTCTACGCGGAGAAAATCGAGCGCATCCTCGCGGCGGTGCCGCGCGCGCCGCTGTCGACCGCCGACACGCTCCCGTCGACGCCGCTCGGCAATCGCGCGATGGCCCTGTCGGACGAACCCCAGTCCGTCGACCAGGCGCCGGTCCCGGTGCGGCGCCGAAGGGCGCGGCTCGCGACGGCGGCGCTGCTCGTGGCGGTGGGGGCGACGGCGGCGCTCATGGGGCAGAGGGCGGTGACGGCGCCGGGGAAGACGGCGGCGGCGCACGGGGCCGCCGAGACGATCGCGACGGCGGCGACGGCGACGGCGACCGTGACGGCGACGGCGACGGCGACCGCGACGATGGCGGTTGCGACGGCGCCGGCGACCGCGCTCGGGTCCGTGTCGGCGTCGGCGGCGGCGCCGCCGTCCAGCCCGCCCCCTGCGCGCACTCGGCCCGCGCGACCGACGGCGACCGCCGCGCCGCCGACGGCGTCGTCGAGGGTCCCCGCGCCGGCACCCGCCGCGTCGACGCCCCCCGCGTCGACCCCCACCGCGCCGCCGGCGTCGAGCGCCCCGCGCGCAACGGACCGACAGGGATGAAGCGCCTCGTCGCCGTCGGGGCCCTCGCCCCATCGCTCGTGCTCGCCCTCGCGCTCGCGGGGCCGGCGCGCGCGGCTTCGCCCGCCGACGTCGCCGCCGCGCAGCACCTCTTCGACGAGGCCAAGCGCAAGGCCGAGGCCGGCGAGCACGCCGCGGCGTGCCCTCTGCTCGAGGAGAGCCAGCGCCTCGACCCGGCGCTCGGCACGGCGTTCAACCTGAGCGACTGCTACGAGCGCACGGGGCGGACGGCGAGCGCGTGGACGGCGTTCCTCGACGTCGCCGCGCAGGCGAAGGCCGCGGGCAAGGCCGAGCGCGAGCGGGCGGCGCGCGAGCGGGCGGCGGCGCTCGAGCCGCGCCTCGTGCGGGTCGCGATCGTCGTGGGCGACGCGACGCCCGAGCTCGAAGTGCGGCGCGACGGCTCGGTGGTCGGTCGCGCCGCGTGGAGCCTCGCGCTGCCGGTGGACCCCGGCGAGCACACGGTGAGCGCGTCCGCGCCGGGCCGCGCGACGTGGTCGACGAAAGTGAGCGTAAAGGAGCACGACGCGCCGCTCACAGTGCGCGTGCCCCGCCTCGCGCCGTCCTCGCGCGCCGAATCGCCCGCGGCGGGCGGCCCTCCCTCGCCTGCCTCGCCTGCCGCGCAGCGCGGGCCACTCGGCGCGCAGCGGACGGTCGCGCTCGTCGTCGCGGGCGTCGGCGTCCTCGGCGTGGGGCTCGGCACGGCGTTCGGGCTCTCGTCGATGTCCAAAAACGGGCAGGCCAAGGGCCTCTGCGATCCGAGCCTGCCGTGCCGCGATCCTGCCGGCGTCGCCGCGTGGAACGACGCGTACCGCGCCGGCACCACGTCGACCGTCGCCTTCGCGGCCGGGGGCGCCTTGCTCGCCGGCGCGGCGGTGCTCTGGCTCACCGGCGCGCCCGCGTCACCGAGCGGAGGCGTCGCGCTCTCGATCGGACCGGGGGCGGCGCGCGCGAGCGGCGCGTGGTGATGCGCCGCACCGCTTACCTCGGCCTCGCGAGCGCGATGGCCACGGCGCTCGGCTGCAACGCGATCCTCGGCAACGAGCTGCTCACCCTCGCGCCCGCCGACGACGCGGGCGCGACCTCGGACGCGACCCTCGGCACGGACGGCGCCTCGCTCGACGGCGCCCGCGGCGGCGACGCGAGCGCCGACGTCGACTCTGGCGACGACGCGACGGGTGACGACGGCGCGGCAGAAGCGGCGTGCGGCGACACGCGGGGGGACAGGCACAACTGCGGCGCCTGCCAGCACGATTGCCTGTTCTCGAGCTGCGTCGGCGGCGTGTGCCAGCCGGACACGGTCGCCTCCGGCGAGATGCGCCCGACGGGCATCGCGGTCGACGGGACCGGCATCTACTGGACCGACCGGGGCGGCGCGTCCACGGGCGGTGCGGTGAAGCGCTGCGACGTCACGGGCTGCGGCGGGGCGAGCCCGACCGCGCTCGCGACGCTCCAGGACGAGCCGACGGCGATCGTCCTCACGCCCAGCCGCTACTACTGGGCCAACACCGTTTCGGGCTCCGGCGCCGTCGCGTTCTGCGACAAGGTCGGGCCGTGCGCGGGCGACGTGCCCAGCTACATCGTCGCCGGCTCGGACCCGCCGATAGGGCTCGTCGTCGACGCCACGTCGGTCTACTTCACGACGAACACCGGCTCTGGCAGCGTCACGCGCTGCCCCCTCACCGGCTGCGGCGGCGGCGCGTTCAGGCGGCTCGCGACCAACCAAGCCTTCCCGTCGGGCCTCGCCGTCACGGGCGGCGTGGCGTATTGGGCGACGCTGAGCGAGGTCCACTCCACGCCGACCGACGCCGACGGCGGCGCAGGGACCGTGCTCGCGACCGCGGGGTCGTTCGGCGGGGCGGTCCTCGTCGTGGGCGAGTGGCTCTATTGGGCCAACGAGGGCAGGACGAACGACGGATCCATCCGCAAGTGCCGGATCGGCGCGTGC
>JAYVXL010000455.1:0-5502 GCA_043785185.1 Myxococcales bacterium | reverse complement strand
ACGCCTTTTGAAGGGGCTGGGCTAGACTGCCGGGGTCCATGGCCGAGCCTCCGGAGAACGAGCATTCCACGCCGCCGGAGAACTCACGGCCGCCGGCCGAACCTCGGCGCATCGCGCCCGGCGATCTCCTCGCCGGAAAGTACCGGGTCGAGAAGGTCCTCGGCGAAGGCGGCATGGGGCAGGTCCTCGAAGCGGTGCACGAGGGGCTCGATCAGCGCGTCGCCGTGAAGGCGCTCTGGCCGCGGATGGCCACGCAGGAGGACGCCGTCGCCCGCTTCACGCGCGAGGCGAAGGGCCTCGCGAAGTTGAACAGCGAGCACGTCGCGCGCGTCATCGACGTCGGCAAGGTCGAGGGCGGGCCGCCGTACATGGTGATGGAGCTCCTCGAGGGCAAGGACCTCGGCGAGCTCATGGACGCGCGCGGCGCGCTGCCGATCGCCGAGGCGGCCGAGCTCGCGCTCCACGCGTGCGCGGGCCTGGCCGCGGTGCACGCCGCCGGCATCATCCACCGCGATCTGAAGCCGTCGAACTGCTACGTCATCACGCGCGCCGACGGGACGGCGTGCCTGAAGCTCCTCGACTTCGGCATCTCGAAGTTCCGCGGCACGGCGGTGACGCGCACCGCGGCGATCATGGGATCGCCGGGGTACATGTCGCCGGAGCAGATGGCCTCGACCAAGGACGTCGACGAGCGCGCCGACATCTTCGCGCTCGGGGCGACGCTCTACGAGATGCTGACGGGGCGGCCAGCGTTCGTCGCCGAGAACGCGCCGATGCTCTGCATCAAGATCGCGAACGACGAGCCCGACCCGCCGCGCGCGGCGCGGGCGGATCTACCGGAGGCGCTCGAGGCGGCGATCCTCAAATGCCTCGCCAAAGATCCCGAGGCGCGGTTTCGCACGGTCGGCGATGTGGCGCGCGCGATCGCGCCCTTCGCGCCGCCCCGCGCGCAGGGCTACGTGGAGAAAATCGACGGGACGCTGCGCAGCGCGCGCGTGGCGCCGGCGAGCGATCGTCCGCCGCCGCTCACGACGCCGCCGAAGGCGTCGCCCACGCCGAGCGTCTTCGCGCGCGCGACGGTCCGCGACGGCGGCGCGGCGGAGCGCGCGCGGGGCTCGGCCGACGCGGCGCTCGCCAAGACCGAGCTGTCCCTCGCCGTGGCCGCGCCGCCTTCGGGCAGCCGGCGCCGGCTCCTCCTGGGGGCGTTCGCGCTCGTCGCCGGAGTGGCCGCCGCGCTTGCGCTGCTTTGGCACCCCGCCATGACGGCGAGCGCGACCGCAACGCCGACGGTAAGCACGCCCGCGAGCGCAAGCGCGACGAACCCCGGAAGCACCGGCGCGACCGCAGGCGGGGTGGACGCGGCTGCCGACGCCGGCCTCGACGCGGGGGCCGACGCCGCCCTCGACGCGGGCGACGACGACGACGATGACGACGACGACGCGGGGCCTGCCGTCGACGCCGCGGCCGTTCACCCGCGCGCGACCACGCATCCCAAGCCAAAGCCAAAGCCTCGACCGGGCCCCAAGCGACCGCGCCACAAGTAGCGCGGGGTTGCTGCTATTCTAGTGGTCGGATGGCCGAGGATCCGGACGCGGAGACGATCGCGGCGACGCCCGCCGCCCTGGACAGCCCGACGCTGGCGGAGACGCCGAGTGTCGCGGGCAGCGTGGCGAGCGGGAGCCGTGCCAACGCGCAGGGCTCGGGCCCGTTGCCGACGGTGGGCCTCTCGATGGCGGCGTCCATCGTCATGCACTCCGAACAAGCCGCGCGCGCGCGCGCGTTCTTCGCGCTGACGGCGGGGATGACGTTCATCGCCGCGGCGTTCATGCCGTTCGTCCCCGGCCCGCCGCTCCTGCGCGCGTGCGCGATGACGCTCTGCCTGATCGCCGCGACGATCGGCCTCGTCGTCGTCCGCCATCTGCGCAACGAGTCCAAGTACACGCCGGGCCTCGTGACCGCGCTCGGCGTCGTCTTCGGCGTCGTCGGCGAGCTCGCGCTCTTTTACTTCGGCATGTTCACGGCGGCGGCGATGGTCCTGCCGCTCGGCGTCTACTTCTTCGGTCTCTCGGAGAGCCCGCGCGCCGCGAACACGACGTACGTGGTCGGGTCGGTCGTGTTCCTCGCGCTCGGGGTCGGCGTCGTCACCGGCGTGCTCCCCGACCTGGGACCCATGCCGATCCGCCACCTCCCCATCGCGTGGCGCGGCTTCTTCGTGGTGATGACGCAGGTGGTGTTCGCGACGACGTTCCTCCTCGCGCGCTCGAGCCGCCGCGCGACGCAGGCGGCCATCGCGCGCGTCGAGCGTGCGACGCGGCAAATTCAGCAGCGCGACGCGCTCCTGGTCGAAGCGCGCGGCGAGCTCGATCGCGCGCAGCGCCCCGGCGAGGGCCGCTACACCGGCGAGACGCTCGGCGGCTTCACGCTCGGCGAGGTCGTCGGCCGCGGCGGAATGGGTGAGGTCTACCGCGCCGAGGACGCGGACACCGGCGCGCTCGCGGCGGTCAAGCTCCTGCACCCGAACATCCTCAGCGACCCCGACCAGGTGAAGCGATTCGTTCGCGAGGCGGAGATCGCCGCGAAGGTCGACTCGCCGTACGTGGCGCGCGTGCTCAAGGCCGGCCTGAGCACGTCAGGCCTGCCGTACGTCGCGATGGAGCTGCTCGACGGGCATGATCTCGCGTGGCACCTGCGCAAGTCGACGCGCCTGCCGCTCACGAAGGTGGCCGAGCTCATCGACCACGCGTCCCGCGCGCTCGTCGCCATTCGCGAGGCGGGCATCGTCCACCGCGACATGAAGCCGCACAACCTCGTCCTCCACGAGGGCGAGCCCAAGGTCTGGAAGGTGCTCGACTTCGGCGTGTCGCGCTACGCGGCCGCAGGCGGCACGATGACGCAAGGCGCGCTCGTCGGCACGCCGTCGTACATGGCGCCCGAGCAAGTGCGGCTCGAGACGGTGGATCACCGCACGGACCTCTACGCCCTCGCGAACGTGGCGTTCCGCGCGCTGACGGGGAAGCCGGCGTTCGTCGGGGACGACGTCGCCGGCGTCCTCTACAACGTCGTGCACACGCCGCCGCCGCAGCCCAGCGCGATCGTGCGCATGCCGCTCGACGTCGAGCTCGTGCTCGCGATCGGCATGGCGAAGGCGGCGGGCGACCGGTTCCAGCGCGCCGAGGAGCTGGCCGAAGCGTTCAAGCGCGCGGCGAAGGGCGAGCTCGACGGCGCTACGCGCGATCGCGCGCTCAAGGTGATCGCGAAGTACCCGTGGTCGACCCCGGAGGTCCGCGCCGCCGGCTGACGCCCACGTCCGCCGCGACGACCGACACTGCGCGGTGCGACGTCAGCCGACGCCGAGCCACGTCGCGCCGACGCGGAGCGCCGAGCGCGCGAGCTCCCCGGGGTCGTGGCGCAGCGCGCCGAAGTGGCGACCGCCGCAGCGGAGCGACACCGGATTGAGCAGGAGCTGCTCCATCGCGGGGCGGCTCGGACCGAAGAACGCGCGCACGAGTCGCCGGCGCAGACGCAGATCGACGCCGAGGCGAGAGCGGTGGAGGTGACCCGTCCAGCCTGCGAGCTCCTCGCGGCGGGCGAGCACCTTGCCGACGAACGCGCCGGCGAGCGCGCCGTACTCGATCGCCTGGGCGATGCCCTCGCCGGTGATGGGATCGATCCCCGCCGCCTCGCCCGCGAGCATGAGCGGCCCGAGCGAGAGGCGCTCGGCGAAATCGAGGCCGCGCTCGGCGTAGCGCTTCTGCTTGTACTTCGAGAGATCGAGGCCGAGCTTCTCGAGGTAGACGCCCAGGCGCGCGGCGAGGTCGACGTCGTCGTCGGAGAGGCGCAGGTGGTAGATGCCGCGGCACATCATGTCGCGGCCATCGACGACCGTGGGGAAGTCCCAGTAGTAGCCGGAAAGATCGCGATCCGTCGCGTCGAAGTGGAGCGTGGCGCGGCTGCGATCGGTGGTGAGCACCTCGGTGTCGAGCTCGAGCACCTGCGCGCGCATCGAGCCGGCGGGGAGGCCCATCGCCTTGCGAACGACGCTGCCGACGCCGTCGGCGCCGATCACGATCGCCGCGTCGTAGGTGGTGCCGGCGGCGCTGAGCCGCGCGCGACGCCCCTCGACGGTGACGGACTCGACCTTCGCCCCCTCGACGATGCGCACGCCGCGCGCGCGCGCGAGCTCGGCCAGCGCGGCGTCGTACTCGATGCGGCGGACGACGCGGCCGATGGCGCCGACCGCCGCGCTCACCTCGCCGGCCTGCGCGCGGAACGACATCGTGGTGATGGGGACGCTCGGGACCTCCGGACGCGCGTTCATCCGCTCGAGGATGCGCTCGCCGCGGCCGCCGACCGCGCCTGCGCAGGGCTTCTCGCGCGGGTAGTGCGCCTTCTCGAGGAGGACGACGCGCTCCCGCGCCGCCGGGTACGCGGCGAGCAGCGCCATCGCGGTGACCGTGCCCGTCGGTCCACCCCCTACGATGACGACGTCGACCGCTTCGACCATGGCGGTATTCTAGTCGGACGACAGGGCCGCGCGCCGACTTATCGCGCGCCGGGCGAGGCGACGTCCGGCGCGACGGGGCCCACGACGTACGCGGCCGTCCACGCCGCGCGGAGGAGCGGATGGTTGGCCAGGCGCGCGCGGTAGGCGAGGTCCCCGAGCGGCGGGCCGGCCTCGGCCCACTCGTGCGCCGCGAGCGAACCGCCGACGGCGAGGACCAGGCGCCCGGTGCGCGGCTCGCGAACCACGAGATACATCTCGTCGACGAGCCCGGTGGCGATTTCGAGGACGCGACCGCCGGCGCGATCCTCGTGGACGTCGACGACGAGCGCGCGGGCGTCCCCGCGCGACGGGGTGAGGCGCGCCTCGAGGTCGGCCAGGCGCGCCGGCATCTCGGCGAGCGCTTGCGCCTGCTCGGCCTCGAGCGGCTCGTCGTTCGCCTCGCGGAGCGCCACCGCGAGGCACGCCCGCAAGAGATCGAGCGCGATCGCCGGGATCGAGCCCGGCGCGGGCGGCGCGAGCGCGCCCGTGGCGACGAGCCCCCGCGCGGCTTGCTCGACGAGCGCGACGAGGCGCGCGATGGCGTCGGGGTGCGGCTCGACGAAGCCGAGCGCAGGTGCGGTCCGCGGCGCGGCTGGAGTGGCGGTCGCGGCAGCCTTCGGCGTCGGGAGCCGGCTGAACGGGACCGCGTCGTGGCGGAGCGTGGCCCACCCGCCGAGCGCCACCTCGACCTTGCGGCGACGCCACGCCCACGTCGACGCCGCCGGCAGCGCGCCGTCCGCGGTCGACGCGCCGACGTACGCGGCGAGCGCGTCGAGCCCGGTCCAGAGGAGCGAGCCGTGGCGGTCAGGCTCGAGCGGCCGCCGCGCGATGAGCGCCGCGAGCACCGTGTCGTACTCGGGGGGCTCGTCGGGCTCCACCTCGCGCACGATCGTGCGCGCCTCGCTGGCGCCGAGCCACGTCGCGAGATCGAGCCCGCCCGGCAGACGTCGCGCGGAGAG
>JAYVXL010000454.1:0-5523 GCA_043785185.1 Myxococcales bacterium | reverse complement strand
ACCTTCTGGATGAGCGAGCGGAGCTTCATGACGATCTTGTCGATCGTCTTCTTGTTGAGGCGCATCTCCTCGAGCGTCTCGACCATCTTGGCGCGGTTGGCCTCGATCTCGCCCTCGACGCCCTTCTTGCGGGACTGGGCGCAGGTCTCGTGCGTCGCGAGCAGATCCTGGGCGACCTTGTCGAGGTGCTTCACCTTGTCGATGAGGCGCAGGATGCGGCGGTCCGCCTCCTCCTCGTCGAACTCGCGGTCCTCGTCCTCGGCGTCGCGGATGATCTCCTTGACGCGGATCTTGTGCTTGCGGAGCTTGTCGCCCAGATCGATGATCTCGCGGACGGCGACCGGCGAGTTCAGGATGGCGCCGAGGATGGTGTGCTCACCATTCTCGATGCGCTTCGCGATCTCGACCTCGCCCTCGCGCGTGAGGAGCGAGACGCTCCCCATCTTGCGCAAGTACATCCGGACCGGATCGTTCGACTTGGAGTAGTAGCTCCCGTCGTCGCTCTCGGCCTCCTTGCCGTTCTGCTGCGTCTCGCGCTGCGGGATCTGCTTCTTCTCGTGGGTCTCTTCCTGGGCGATGCGCGTGGGCGCGATCTTCACCTGGGTCGCGGCGTCGACGATCTCGATGTCCTCGTCGCCGAGGACGCCCATCACGTCGTCCATCTGATCGGCGACGACGTCGGCCGGCAGCGCGTCGTTGACCTCGTCGTAGGTGAGGAAGCCCTTGCTCTTCCCCATCTCGATCAATTGCTGAACTTCTTTGCGGTCACGGTTCTTCTGCGCCATCTCTGCCTTCACCTCGCCTCCGTTGATCCCGGGAGGCTGCGACATCTCATTGAGAATGGAAAACTTATTCGCTGGGCTCGTTGTGGCCCTTGCCGTCATCGTCCTTTTGAGTCGGCTTCGCCGGTGCGTCGCGCTTTGCGCGCAGTTCGTTTGCCTGCCTCGCGATCGCGAGCTCCGTCTCCCAGTCGCCCGCACGCGCGTGCTGCTCACGCACAAGCTCTCCGTTCTCGAGCGATAGAACGGCCCTCTTTAGCGTGTTTGCGAGTTCCAGCAACTGTCCTCTCGCCTCGTCTCGAGAGGCCAATGTGGGGGCGGCAAGGCGTTGCTCTGCGAAGCCCCGGAACATCGCGGGGATTTGCTCAAGAAATCTAGTTGTGTCCAGAGCTTTCTCGGGGTGCCCTTCGCTTTTTGAACCGGGGGGCGCGTCGATCAAGGACTGGGCCAACGCCGCGATGATCTGGGCGGAGTTCCCTTCGAGCAGCGGAAGCACCTCGGCGACCGCAGGATCATTGAGGAGTGAAGGGTACTCGATGAGGGCGCCCACGATGCCGCGCCGCTGCGTCGAGCCCGCCGGAACGGCCTTCACGCGCGCATCCTTCGGCGTCGCGCCCTGCGCGTGCGGCGCGCGGGGGCCGGCCTCCTCGAGCGCCTTGCGGACGATGCGCTCCAGGGCGCGGAACGCGTCGGGCGAGACCACGTCGAGACGCCCGGCGAGCTGGTCCGCGTACGACTTCGCCATCGAGCGAATGAGCGGGTCGTCCTCGGAGGCCAGGATCTTGGCGACCTCGGTGACGCGCGCGGCGCGCTCGTAGGCGTCGGCCGACCCGAACGAGATGTCGAGCGCGGCGTCGAGCAGGTACTCGAGCATGCCGCGCGCGTTGGACAGCACGCCCTCGAGCGCGCCGTCGCCGCGGGTGCGAACGAGCTCGTCCGGGTCGAGACCGTCGGGGAGGCTGCCGACCTTCGCCATGAGGCCGGCCTCGCGGATCGCCTCGCGCGACAGCCGCACGGCCTTCTTCCCCGCGGCGTCGCCGTCGAAAAGAAACGTCACCTGAGGAGTGAACCGCTTCAGCAGCTTCGCTTGCTCGACGGTGAACGCCGTGCCGAGCGGCGCGACGACGTGCTGGACGCCGCGCGCGTGGAGCGAGACGACGTCGAAGTTGCCCTCCACGAGCACGGCGTTTTCGGCCTGCCGGATGGCGTGGCGCGCTTGGTAGAGGCCGAAGAGCATCTGGCCCTTCGTGTAGATGGGGCTCTCGGGCGAGTTGATGTACTTCGCCACGCGGTCGCCGGCCTCGCGCGGCGGCGCGTCGGGCGGGTCCTCGAGCGCGCGGCCGCTGAAGGCGACCACCCTGCCCTGCGGATCGGTCACGGCGAACATGAGGCGGTGGCGGAAGCGGTCGTAGTGGCCGCTGCCGCTCGATCGCGGGACGAGGAGGCCCACGCTCTCGCCGGCGATCGGGCTGATGCCCTGCGCGCGGAGGTAGCCGGTCAGGCCGTCCCACGCCTGCGGCGCGTAGCCGATGCGGAAGGCCTGCAGCGCGTCGTCGATCGCCGGCGACGTGCCCGGAACGAGGCCGCGGCGCGCGAGCTCGTCGAGCGCGTACTGGCGCAGCGGGTGCGTCCGCAGCTGCTCCTCGTAGTAGTGCGCCGCGACGGCGTTGGCGTTGTAAAGCTCCTCCTTCTGCTTTCGGAGGCGGTCCTGGACGCTCGGCTCGAGCCTGCTCCCGTCCTCTTCGACGACGATCCCCGCGCGCTCGGCGAGCGAGCGCACGGCCTCGGGGAACGTCGCCCCTTCGGTCTTCATCACGAAGTCGATGACGCTGCCCGACTCCTTGCACCCGAAGCAGTGGAAAAACCCGCGATCGGGGTTCACGTGGAAGCTAGGGGTCTTCTCCTTGTGGAACGGGCAGAGCCCGCTGAAGGAGCGACCGCGGCGCTTGAGCGTGGGGACGCTCTCTTGGACAACCGCGAGGATGTCCGTTCGATCACGAACCTGAGCGATGGTTTCGGGGGAGATCACGGGCGGCGCGGCTGAAGACCGCCGACTGTGCCACGAGCGGGCGCGCCTGACGAGGGGCGGCCGTCAGGGGCACTTCATTGCGCCGCGGAGCTTGCCGGTCTTGGCGTCCCAGGTGAGGCCGGACTCGACGCCGGTGGGGGCGCCGGTGGCGTCCTTCCCCACGCAGAGGATGACGTGGTCGGTGGGGGACTCGCCGGTGGCGTCGAAGTCGAGATCGCTGCCGGCGCCCTGCAGATCGATGTTGCCGCCCGAGCCGAGGGTCCCGAGCGCCTCGAGGATCTTTGCGGGCCCGACCTCGATGCGCGTCGGACCTCCGACGAGACGCTTCACGGCGCCCGCCAGGCTCTCGCCAGTGACCGGCCCATCGCCAACGGCGTACGCCGCGTACGCGAGGACGTAGAAGGCGTCGTAGGTGCTGGCCGGAGAGACGGTGGGGGTAATCTTGCCGGAAAATGTCGCGTTGTAGTGCAGCGTGAACTTGGCGTTCGTCGTCGTGTTCGACGGGGTCGTCACGCCGTAGAGTCGCTTGTTCATCCCCGGTAGCTTGGCGAACGCGGCCAGGTCGTCGAGCGAGAGCCCCGAGACATAGACAGGCCGCGGCTCGCTCGCGGGCCACGAGGCCTCGAGTGGGGAGAAGATCGCCGGCTGGAGGTCCGATCCCGAGTAGACGATGATGTCGGGACGCGTTGCGAGCAGTCGCGTGCGAGCCTCCTCCACGCTCTTCGGTGTGTCGACGTCGACGACGTGCTCGCTGAAGCTCGACTGGTTTTCGGCGACACTGGCCCCGTTGACGCGAAGCGTGGAGACGACGCCGTCGGAGAAGCCGAGCCCCCCCGCCGACGGCCCTCGGACGAGCGCGATGCGGATCGGTCGCCTTCGGTCGCTTCGGAGCCGCGGCTCGAGGACCTGCGAAGAGAACGCGGAGATGGCACGCGCCATCTGCAGCGTGTTGTCGCTCGTTCGCAGGATCATGCGCGGCTTGCCCTCGGGCGTACGTATCGACGTGATGAGCGACGAGTTGTTCGTCGCGACGACGGACAAAATTCCGCGGGGCACGAGCGCGCTCGACAAGAGGTCGATCGCGCGCTGGCTGCCGGAGAAGCCGATGACCGCGGGCACACGCACGTCCAGGGCGAGGTGCCGCGCGGCCTCGTCCGAGTCCTCGCACGCGATGATGCCGATAGGGCGTCGCACGGACGTCCCACCGGCCGCGGGAAGACTGGCCGGCATCGCGGCGAGGTCGCGACGCCCGAGCTCGATGGCGCGCTGATCGTCGTCGTCTTTGGCGAAGAGAGAGCCGAGCCAGACGGTGTCGTCGCGCTGCAGATCGCCCGGCTCGGCGTGCACGGTGCAGTCCGCGGAGGCGAGCGCCACGCAGACGCCGTCCTCGGGCCGGCATCGAAAGGCCTTCCCTTCGTGCGCCGCGACGCATTGGGCGCTCGTCGAGCACTCGCGCGCGTGCGCGCCCGCTAGGTGCGCGTCCTCCTGCGTTCGCGGGGCGCCGGCGCGAGCGCGTCGCGAGAGCGTCACGCCTTCAACGACGGCCGCCGCGACGAGCGCGACGCCCAGCACGGCGAGCGACGCCACGAGCGCGCGCGGGCGGGTGGGCTTCGCGTGGATGCGCGAGCCAAGCGTCGACTTCGCCGCGGCGTCCTCGGCGGACGCTCCGATTTTCGCATCGCCCGAGGGCTGCGCGGGCGGTGTCCTCCGGCCCGATCCTCCCGCGCCGCTTTCGGCGGCTTCGCGGCCCGATGGCAACCTGGGCGCCGAGGCGAGGTCGAGCGCTTGGAGGAGCGCCTCCATCGTTGGGAACCGCTCCTCGCGCGTCTTCGCGAGCGCGCGCACGATCGCGGCGGAGATGTGCGGCGGGATATCGGCGTTCAGCTGCGCCGGCGGCTCCGCCGGCTTCGAGAGCACTTGCGCGACGAGGCCGAGCGAGTCGGTGTCCGTCCGCCACGGGCCGATCCCCGCGAGCAGCTCGAACGCCATCACTCCCCAGGAGAACTGATCGGCGCGGCCGTCGAGCGCGTCGCCGCGCATCTGCTCGGGGGACATGTAATAGGGAGTCCCGACGGCGACACCTTTCGTCGTCAGGGTCGGCACGATCTGCGGCTCTTCGGTGGGCTGGCTCGGATCGACCTCGCCGTAGCTCTGTCGCTTGGCGATCCCGAAATCGAGGACCTTGATGACGCCGTCGTGGCGCAGCATCACGTTCTCGGGCTTGATGTCGCGGTGGACGAGCCCCTGCGCATGCGCCGCGGAGAGCGCGCGCGCCACGTCCGCGAGCCACCGGAGGCGCTCGGCCATCGAGATGCTCGGGTCTTTGAAGAACGCGCGCAGCGGGCGACCCTTGATGAGCTCCATCGCGAGGAACGCTGTGCCGCGAAGCTCCTCGGGCGCTTGAAGCTCGCCGACGTCGTAGACGTGAACGACGTTCGGATGATCGAGCTGCGCCGCGGCGCGCGCCTCGCGCAGCATGCGCGCGGAGCCTCGCGAGCCGGAGAGCGCGCCGCCGGAGCCCGAGCCCGACAGCGAACCGCCGCCGCCCTCGTCCTTCGGCATGTGCAGGAGCTTCAGCGCGACGTTGCGCTGAAGGCGCGTGTCGAAGGCTTGGTAGACCTCGCCCATCCCGCCCGCGCCCAGTGGGGCGACGATGCGGTAGCGGTCGACCTCGTCACCGGCCTTTAGCGCCACCCCTCAGCTATATCCTCATCC